>URKL01000202.1 GCA_900548485.1 uncultured Succinatimonas sp. | reverse complement strand
GGGAAATCGGTAGACCTGGATATGGCTTATATGACCGTGCTTTAGGTGCTGTATACATTCAGGGCTTAGAGGAAGCTATCCGTAAGGAGAAGCACATGCCTTACCCTGATTCTATCAACAGCTTAGAACAGCCTCTCATCTACTAATTTTGAGGCTTAAAAAAAGCCTTGTTAATTTGTCTAAGTTCACCTCCTAGGTGAGGTGAACTACATTGATTGGGATTAGGCTTTGAGTATCCCAATCAAATACTTTTAAGCTTAAGGCACTAATAAGTGCTAAATACCTTTTGATCTACGAAATTGACCTTATGGTCAGCAAGGTTTTAGTAATAGATTTTTAAATTAGGAGGAGCGCTATCTCATCTAATTTTGGTAGAGATTTGCGCCTATATTTTATGAAAGTTACCTTAGAAGGCATTAAAGAGTCTAAAGAGGAGTTTATCTCCGCTGGTGTAAAGCTTCCTTTATATGACGTTAAGGAAGTAACTGAAGCTACCGTTGCCAATCCGACTTGGTTCCATATGGGGTCTGGCAATATTTTCCGTGGTTTTATCGGATCTTTACAACAAGAATTGCTAAATCAAGGTTTAGCTAAGAGTGGTATTTGTACTTTAACCATTTTCAAAGGTGAGGAAATTCCGCTGGTTTGTGAGAGTCATGGTAATTTAGTAACAAATGTTACCTTGTTGCCAGATACCAGTGTTGAGATTGAGCTTTTAGGTTCCATTGTAGCTAATTATCGTTGTAACGGTGAGTATGCTGAGGAAATGGATACTGTGATTAAAGCTTTCAGAAATCCGTCATTACAGATGCTTTCTTATACTATTACTGAAAAAGGTTATGCTTTAAAGGACATGTCTGGTGAGTATTTACCTTCTGTAAAGGCTGATTTTGAAAATGGTCCAAGCGCTGTATTGCGTAACGGTATGTCCTTAACCTGTGCTTTATTATTAGAGCGCTATAAGGCTGGACGTTTACCTTTAGCTGTAGTTTCTATGGATAATTGTTCTCATAATGGCGAGCATTTAAAACAGGCTGTTTTAACTGTAGCCGATGAGTGGTTAAAGCGTGGCTTTGTTGATGCTGACTTTATCGCTTATTTAAATGATGAGAAGACCATTTCCTTCCCATGGTCAATGATCGATAAGATTACTCCAAGACCTGATCCACGTATTGCTAAGCTCTTAAATGAAAAGGGCCTTGAGGATATGGATCCAATTAAGACCGCCGCAGGTACTTTTATTGCACCTTTTGTTAACGCAGAGAAACCGCAATATTTAGTTATTGAAGATAACTTCCCTAATGGTAGACCTGCTTTAGATAAAGTTGGTGTTTTATTCACTAGCCGTGAAAAGGTAGATTTATGCGAGCGTATGAAGGTTACCACTTGCTTAAATCCTTTGCACACTGCTTTAGCTGTTTATGGCTGTGTTTTAGGTTATGATTTGATTGCCAAAGAGATGGATGATAAGGACTTAGTTGCTCTAGTTCGTCGTTTAGGTTATCAAGAGGGCTTACCGGTTGTTGATGATCCAGAAATCTTAAGTCCTAAGGCCTTTATTGATGAGGTTATTGAGCAGCGTTTGACTAATAGAAGTTTACCTGATACTCCACAACGTATTGCTACTGATACCTCCTTAAAGGTACCTGTACGTTTTGGTCAAACTCTTAAGAACTATGTAAAGCTAAATATGGATGCTTCTTCCTTAAAGGCTATTCCTTTAGCTATTGCAGGTTGGTTACGCTATTTATTAGCAATTGATGATAATGGCAATAAATTTGAGCCTTCAGCTGATCCTCAGATGGCTTATTTACAACAGCTTATGGCTGGTATTGAATTTGGTAAACCTGAGACTGTTGGTGACAAATTAAAGCCGATTTTATCAAATGCTGATTTGTTCGGTGTTGATCTATATCAAGTAGGTTTAGGTACAGTAGTCGAGACTATGTTTGCAGAGGAAATTGCAGGCGTAGGCGCTGTAAGAGCCACCTTACAAAAATATTTAGCTTAGCAAAAGTTTTAAAAATGAGGTGCCCAAATAAGATGAATAAGCTTATTGGAGGCACCTCAGAATTAAACTTAAGGCTTTTAGTAAAAAAACTCAGATTTTATCTGAGTTTTTTTACATTGAAGCTAAAGCCGCACTTACAGTTCGTTGCTCTTTTTCAGTTAAAGATCCACCATGAGTTAAAGAGCAATGCAAATATTTAGTTCTAGGACTTAAATAATTACTTTTTAATTGTGAAACTATTTCATCAACCGCTAGTTTGCCAATTTCATAACGAGGTGTACAGATACTACACAAACGTGGAATTGATGCATCACAGTAACTCAAGCCGTTATAACCTATAACAGCTAAATCTTCAGGAACTTTAATTCCATAGTGTTGACAGGAAATCAAAACTCCCACAGCCACGTCATCGTTAGTGGTTATGATGGCATCTAATTTATCTTTATTATTTAAAGCGTGAGTAAGTAATTCATTGCCAACGGTGAAGGTAGAATGAACTGCTGAGCTATAGATATGTGATTCTAAATTAAATTCATCTAAGGCTCTTTGATAGCCTTTTTGACGATCCATAGTACGTCTATCAAGACGCACACCAAAGTAGGCAATATTTTTGCGACCACATTCAATTAAACTTTTAGTAACAGCATAAGTTACATCTTCATGTTTAATACCTATGGCAACATTAATGGGATCTTCTGGTACAGACATGATCTCAGCAACAGGCATTTCAGATTTTATCAGACGCTTAACAGTCAAAGGCGTGTGTTCAGGTTCTGAGAGAATGATACCGTCAACTTGATAGGATATTAAAGATGCTACTCTGGCTTCTTCAACGTTAACATTATAACCTGTGTGCATTAAAAGCACGCTATAGCCTTTTTCCTCAGCAGTCTTTTCTACCGCATCAATTACATCAGAGAATACCTGATTTGAGAAAGAGGGAATGATAAGTCCAATTGAGCGCGAAGAAGATTTAGACATTATGGCGGGAACTTTATTGGGAATAAAACCACTCTCATCTATGACTTGAGAGATCTTCTCGCGAGTTTTTGGGGCGACACTTTGAGGATCGTTAAAATAACGAGATACGGTCATCTTTGTGACGCCAACAATATTGGCAATATCCTGAAGCTTTGGACGTTTAATACTCATTTATTATGTTTATTTTTTATGATACGGATAACATATTAAATTTTAACATGTTTTTTGGGTAAACCACGGTTAAAAAGTCATTCTTTGATCTTCCTCAAAAACTTACATTTTTTTTAGCTTATATCTTTATCAAAATTTAAGCACACAAAACTTCGTACTTAAGTTTAAGGATGTAGTGGGATGATGAGAAAAATGAAATTTTTCTCATCTCTTGTGTATGCTGTTCTATATATTGCTTAATAATTGAAATAAGTTAACTTTCACAACTAGTAGCAAAATAAGCTTAAGTCCTTTGTGCTTTTCCCAAAGTTTCTGACGTATAGTCGGATAATTTTTTACGAATTAACAAACTCTTAGTGCCTTTAAAAAAAAGGAATAATTCAAAAATTGCAACTTTTGGAGGATAACAGTGTTAAATCCAGGTAGCCATGTAAAAGCAAAATTAGGATTAAATCGTTCTATATTGGCTAAAGGATTAGGAATATTCTTTAAACAGCTTGAATATAAGCAGAAAAAGAGAGGTTAAATCTTTTTAAAGATAAATCCCCAAAATACGAGCAGGAAGTGTCCAAAATGCGGACGAAAACGTAGCGGGAAATATCCTTATGGCAGGGCTTGCTAGGCTTGATTCGGAAGTGAACTTTCAAAAGAGTCAGCGCTACGAAAGCTCTGAAGACAGATAGTAATCTAAGCAGTAGGGATCCCCTTGCTTTAGCAAGGGGAGGAAGTCAAAA
>URKL01000201.1 GCA_900548485.1 uncultured Succinatimonas sp. | reverse complement strand
GTTCAAAGGTTCGCTCAGCTTGAACGGAAATCAAGCAAAATCAAGAAAAGAGAAGAATTCCTGCTTCAGCGAAAACTATTCTATGTTTTAGACCTCTGTATCTTACACTCTTTCCTCAGGCGTATATTCTCGTACGAACCGCGGTATTTTATGTCGTTAAGAAAATATTTTCCTAGCTTCTTTCCAAATATTTATTGTGGAGATCTTTTTTTAATAGGCCTTAAACTAACTCTTTATAAGAGTCAGCACTGCGAAAGAACTGAAGAGAGATAGTAATCTAAGCAGTAGGAATCATCTTGCTTTAGCAAAGGGAGGAAGTCAACACTAACTATCTACCGACTTATCTACAAAAGCAATTATACGAATCAATTAGTTACGTAAATACTCAAAAACTGTCTTCACCCTCAAGAGGTGAAGGACTTCTGGCTGATTATGTTAAACTTAGGAAAGTTATATTTAAAACACAGGCTTTTTTTGATAATCTAAAATCTTAAGTAGTTTTATTTTTATAAACTTTTTAATTATGCAAACCAATTCGTTATCTTCAAAGCAAAAGCTTATTATTTTTTTATGTATTGTAGTATCGGTTGTTTTATGTACCTTATTCCAGGCACACCAATTACCACATTACGATCAAGGACAAATGTTTGAACGCGGCATCGTTGCGGTATTTGACAATATCTATATTCCGCATGGTAATGAAGCCTCTACTACCTCCAATGTTCCAGGTTCTTTATCCTCATTTATCATCGGTTTCCCCATGAAGATTTATTTTTCTTTATGGAGCCCCATGATTTTATTGACCTTCATTAAAGTAATCTCTGGACTCTTGTTCTTAAATGCAGTCTCAAAGCTTTACAGCCCTCGTACTGTGACTTATGCAGCGGCTTTATTCTTTTTAAATCCGTGGTTCTTATTTGAATCTATTAGTTATAATCCTTCTTATCTTTGCTTAGGTGCTACCTTAGTTTTAAATGCTTTAGTACATTTAAGATGCGATATAGCTAAAGGACAATCAAGCTTAACTTATGCTTACCGCTTGTTCTATTCAGCTTTAGCTGTTTTAGGTATTGGTTGGTCTTTACAATTTCACTTCAGCTGGCCAGTATTATTAGCCTTATGCGGCTTATTATGGCTAAGACGTAGTATTAAAGTAAGTTATTTAGGCTTAACTTTAGGTGTAGCTTTAGTAGCTATCAGCTTAATTCCCTATTTCAATGAAGTTTTAAATGAAGGCTTTGTCAATACCTCTCCTGCAGCTTATAAAAATGAGCGCTATATAGGTTATGGCTTAGTACATGTTTATCCTTTATTTAAAGCTGTTTTATATTGGATCCGCTTAGGCTCTTTATCTTTAACTCACAATGCACTTTTACAACATCCTCAAGAAATTTTAGGCATTACTTATAATATCGTTATCAATGTCTTAGGAGGCATCACCGCCTTAGCTGTAGCTTATTTTAACTATAAAGTTTTATATAAGTTTAAAAATGAACCGCGCATTTATAATTTTGGTAGAGAATTGAGCTTATGTGGCTTATTAGCGACTTTAATTGCAGCTGCTGCCGCAACCTTAGTTCTCAATTACTGGCAAATCATTATTATGTTTGTCTTCTGTCTCTTCCCTATTTTAGAGATCATTGAAAGAACTCCTAATATCAAAAAGAGTATTGTGATGGCTACGGTAGCTTTAGCTATGGTAATTAATATTCAGGCATTTTTAAGCTCTGAAAAATATGACTTAAATGCTCCTGCTCTTGATAAGCAGTTAATTGATTACTGCTCAAATAAATACAGTGCTGAGCAATGTAAACTTAAAGCTCAGCTTTAAAAGTGAACAAAACTCCATTAGCAATTTTCGCTAATGGAGTTCTTTATTTTGGTGTTGACACGGCAAAAGCACTGAAGAGAGATAGTAATCTAAGCAGTATAAATCCCCTTGCGAAAGCAAGGGGAGGAAGTCAATCAATATTCTCTTCCTTATACGCCTATAGCAAAAAAAATCCCCGCCTTGGCGAGGATAGCACTTAGCTTAGTTTACTGTATTTTCTTGAAGCTTAGTCTCTGTATCACCACCTAAGGCAACCATAAGAGCCATTGTTGATTGCAACTGATTGCGTTTAGAAGCTAAATGGCTTAAACGAGCACTTCTTAAGGTATCCGAAGCATCTAAAAGATCGCGCAATGAAACTAAACCTGACATATAACGAACATAGTACAAGTTATAACTTCTTGAAGCTAATTCATATTGAGCTTTAGTATTAATAACTTCCTTTCGATAATATTCAATTGAACTTACCTCATCATAAACCTCTTGCACAGCGTTAATATATGCAGACACAAAGTCTAAATCAGCAAGTTCGATATCTTTTAGGGCTGATTTTTGCTGATAAATTAAGCGATTGAAATTTAAAAATGGTAGGGTAATTGCTGCTCCTAAAGATCCGACAGGATCTGAAAGGAAACGCCCAAAAGTAGAGACTGAGCCTAAAGTTAAATTGGTTGATAAAGTAAAATCCGGAAACCATGAAAGCTTGGCCTCATCATAGGCAGAATAATAGCTCTTTAAAGTTGCCTCTTTAGACATCAAATCAGGGCGTCTTGACAACAACTTTGCAGGTATATCTAAACTGAAATTAGGTAAATGCGCGTCATCTAAAGATCCGATGTCAAAATCATGATCGGCTGTAGTTCCTAATAAGGTTGCCAAAGCAGTACGCGCTTTAGCTAACTCATTTAATTTACTATCTAAGGTTCTCTGTACACTTAAATGATTTATCTTAGCGTCAGAAACATCCACCTCACTTGCAGAACCCGCGTTAAACATATTTTCAATCAAGTCTAAGCGCTTTTGAGAATCACTCAAATCTTCATTTGAGATAGCAACAGCTTCTTTAGCATAAGCATACTGCCAGTAAGCTGTAGATAAGGCATCAATTACGGTCAAACGCATAGCCCAATAATCATAGGCTGTAGCATTAAATTGCTCTAAAGTTTGTAAATTTTGCGCTTCAATCTTGCCAAATAAATCTACTTGATAAGAAAGTCCCACATTAGCAGAACTCTTCTTTTGGGTCTCTTGATGATAATCCAAAGCTCTTTGAGCACTAACACCAACTGTGGAATCAAAAGTTGGATGACGATCGGTACCACTTATATCAACCGCAAGTAGGGCTTTTTGCACATTTACAACAGCAGTTTGCATATCGTAATTATTAAGCAAAGCCCTACGCATAAGATCATTAAGCTTAGGATCGTTAAAACTTTGCCAAAAGTTTTCTTGAATAAAACTCCCTGTAAATGCCACAGCCCCTTCATAAGAGTTGACTACAGGCATTTCTTGACGCTCATAGTCAGTCAAAAATGCTGTACAGGAGCTTAACATCAGAGCACAGCTAATAATGCTTAATTGTTTTAGCATACATTCTCCTAAGCTAGCGTATTTAAAATATACTCTCGCCAAAAAGGCATAGTTAAATTAAAAACACGCTTACATTTATCACAATTTAAACGGCTATCATCAGGACGCTTGGCACTTAAATTCAAATCAGCCTTTTTGATGGCCGTAATTTTGACTTCATGATCAAGATATTTATTCTCAAGAGCAATCTTGACAATTTCTTGCGCAAATTCATAACGATTTAATGCCGGCATACCCGAAAAATGATAAATACCAAATTCTTTAAAATCAGGAGTTAAAACCCGCTCAAGCATTTTCACAAGACCACAAGCTAAACCTAAAGCTGGCGTAGGATTTCCTAATTCATCATCAACTACAGTTAAGGTATTTGTAGTTTTGGCTTTGTTGAAAATTGCTTTAACAAAGTTTTTGCCAAAACGGCCAAAAACCCATCGTGCGCTATTATGTATTTCTGAATTTCGTTCATTACAGTTGCGTCGTTTTATC
>URKL01000200.1 GCA_900548485.1 uncultured Succinatimonas sp. | reverse complement strand
ACAATTATAAGAATATGCTTAAGAAGAATCTTTTGATAAGAAGAAACAGAAAAATTGCTTCGGCTCTTGTCTATAGGACAAACCTTGCCGCCCCGAACCTCGAAGTTGAGCCGCTCACGGCTGCGGTCGTAGTTGCCTGTTGATTCAGCGGATCAAGCCGCCCATTTTTCATATTCCGCACCGAAATCTCGACGCAAACGCGGTTCATCTAAAAAAACCGCGAAGCAATAAGCAAATACCCCAAACATTAAGGGAATTATTAAACTATATAACGAATTTACAGAGCAGCATAGCCCCAAATAGAACAAAAATACCCCCAAATGCATAGGATTGCGACATAAAGCATACGGACCTGAGGTCACAAGAGCCGAAGTCTCATGCATGAGTTTAATTTTGCCAAATACAGCAGGACCACCTTTACCATTTTTTTTAAGCTCAATATTAGCCCAAACAGTAAAAAATATACCTATAGCTGAGGTTATAGCCCCAAAAATTGAACTTAGTAATATAGGAGGCATAAAGGGTAAGTCAAAGCTATATCCTATATACACTATGATTACAGGAACTACCACCATAAGCGCAATAGTTCCCAAAATATAGACGAAAATTTCTCTTTTAGGCATTAATTCTCTTTAAAATTTCATCTAAGACTAATAAAGGATGTACAGGTTTCTTATGCTCCATACGTTCAACTTGAGAACGACAGCTAAAGCCTGTAATCAAGCAATGATCAAAAGGACGTTTTGCGATCTCGCCCTTCCAATTTTGCTCATATACCTTATAAGTCTCATCTTGATTTTGTACCATATGTCCATGTACCCCAGCCATACCACAACAAGCGACTGCTACAGGAATTACCGGTAAATTAAAGGCCTGCATTACCATTTGCCACATAGTTACACTCTTTGGCACTAAAGCTCTTTCAGTACAATGTGTGAAGAGATAATAAGGCTCAAATAATTTTTCATCCTGAGATTTAAGTGTCTGCAAACGCTCTTGGAGAGAGCTTAAAGCATTTTGTAATTTCAAAGAACCTAACTGCTTTTCAAACCATTCCTCAGGAAGCATTACCTCGAAATTACCACGCATTTCCTTAAGCAATTGTACATATTCATCGCGATAACAAATAGTTAATGCTGGGTCAAAGCCTACTAAATTTATGCGAGCACGGCTTAAACGCTCAAGTCTTGCAGCTTGTTTTACTGCATAATGCACAAAGGCTCGGCGATCACCGCGAATAACCATGAGCTTGCCATTAATATAGGGCTTAAGCAATGCCACACGATAACCTAATTCACGCATGACTCTTGCCATCATCATCAGCCCCTCAGCCTCATAAGCGGCAGTGAAAGGATCGGTGACAATTAATACCTCAGGCTCATCTTTTAAAGCCTTAGCTGTAGATAAAAGTTCAAAACCATTTTCCGCGCAGAGTTTAGATAAAGGCTTTTCTGAAAACTTAGGCAAATCCACCATGCCAATTAATTTTTCACAAAGATAAGTACTAAGCTTATTTTGTACAAGCATATTGGCATATTTTGGCCATTTAGCCATCAAAGGCACAAATCTCTCAGCATTTAAAACTAAGAGATCCATAGTTGGACGCAAATAACGACCATAATATAAAGATAAGAAACGAGAGTTTAAATCTGCCGCATTAACATGAGCTGGACAGATACTCTTACAAGACTTACATGACAAACAGGTCTTAATATGCTCTAAATACTCAAGGCTATAATCGTCCTTTTTATTTAAAGTATTATAAACACGCTTAAGAAAACGGATCGGATTTGGGATTGCGGTTAGCGCTTGAGTCTCTTCTACATTAGGATTGCAACCTTGATCGTTTAATAAACGCAACCACTCACGGGCAAGCTCACTATAGCCTTTAGGGGAGTTAACGTGATTTTTAGTATAACGATAGCTTGGGCACATTAAGGAGCTCTTTTGATAGCTAAAGCACTGACCATTGCCGTTACAGCTTAAAGCTCCTTTAAAATTCTCTCTAACCGCTACAGGTAAGGTTCGATCTAAATCACCTCGCATCGGACCATCAATAGCGACAAGTTTATCAATATCATTACTAAAAGGTACGCAGATCTTACCTGGATTTAAAATATTATCCTTATCAAATACTTCTTTGATTTGACGAGCAATTGGGTATAACTTGCCAAAGAAACGCTCACCAAAACAAGAACGATAGCCACGACCATGCTCACCCCACATCTGACCTTGATATTTTGAAACTAAGTCAACTACCGCATTTGAGATAGCTACAAGCTTTTCACGATCTTCTTGTGAAGTAAGATCTAAAGCAGGACGAACATGCATAAGACCAGTATCGACATGACCAAACATACCATAGGGTACGGACATACCATCTAATAAGGCTCTAAACTCTAAAATATAGTCAGCCAAATGCTTAGGTGGTACTACAGTATCTTCAGTGAAGGCCACAAGTTTACGTCTTCCGGCAGCAGCACCTAAAAGACCAACAGCTTTTTTACGCATACCATAAATTGCTGCAATAGCTTTAGGTGAGGAAGCTATTTGCGCACCTAAGATACCATTTTTAAAGCTTTCAGCGTTCTTTTGAGTATCATCAAATAATTTATTTAAACGCTGATGCTCTTCATCTGCATCATAGCCTGCAAATTCAACGATATTTATACCCTGAATTTCATGATTTGGAACATCTTGAATATATTCCTTAACCTCATTCCAAACCACATCCTGTCTAGCTAAATTTAAAACCTTAGAATCAACAGTTTCTACAGATAAAACACCAGCATCAACAAGTTTAACGGCATGACGTAAAGCCGCATCAAAGTTTTCATACTTAACTACCATCAATTCTCTAAAAGTAGGAATAGAGGTCAAATCAAGCTGAGCTTCATATACTGTTGCTAAGGTGCCCTCAGCACCACAGATCAATCTAGCTAAATTTAAAATACCGGTGCGTGGATCATAGGCATGAGCGAGATCATAACCGGTCATAAAGCGATTGAGTTTCGGGAAATGCTTGGTGATATCGCCACGATTATTCTTTAATAACTGATAGCAAGTTCTATAGATCTCACCTTCAAGACCGTCTTTATTTAAACACTCTTTTAATTGAGCTCCTTTAACAGGACCAAATTCAGTAATTGTACCGTCAACTAAAACGACCTTTACTCTTAAAATATGTGTAGAAGTACGTCCATATTTTAAAGATCCCTGACCTGCTGCATCATTGCTAATCATACCGCCAATGGTTGCACGATTGGAGGTAGATAATTCTGGAGAGAAAAATAATCCGTGCGGTTTTAATTGCTCATTGATCTCGTCTTTAATACAACCGCATTGTACCCATAAACTGTGATTTTCCAGATCAAGTTCACCTACATTCTTCATGTAGCGAGACATATCAATGGTAATACCGCGATTTAAGGATTGACCATTAGTTCCAGTACCGCCACCACGTGGAGTAAAAATAAGATTCTCAAAACCAGGACGCTTTGCAATCTTAAAAGCTAAGGAAATATCATCAGCATCACGCGGAAAAATAACTGCTTGCGGCATGCATTGATATACAGAATTGTCAGTTGCACATAACAATCTGCCTGAGTGAGACTTATCCAGATCTCCTTTAAAGCCGGCGCCCTTTAGAGCATCAATAAAATTCTGAAAACGAGGCTCTGCTGCACTAATGCCTTGTATACGCGGGATCAACTTATCCTCCAGGTACTATATTTTTATATTTATTGATAAAGTGACATTATTTTACACGTTTATATTTTTTCGTCAGCTCTAAAAAATTTGCACCAAAAAGGATAGCTAGAGAAATAGAAATTAGATTTGATTGGAGAAGAAAAAAGAGAAATGGTAGCTATGATTGGAATTGAACCAATGACCTCAGCATTATGAGTGCCGCG
>URKL01000199.1 GCA_900548485.1 uncultured Succinatimonas sp. | reverse complement strand
CTGTATATCCACAGTTTGTACATAAGAATTTAGCTTGAGAAAGTCTGTTATCTTTCGATATATGTCCACATTTTGGACACTTCCTGTTCGTATTCTTGGGATTTATCTTTAAAAAGATTTGTCCTCTTGTCTTTTATTCAAGCTGTTAAAAAAATATTCCAAAGCCTTCAGCCAATATAGAAAAGCAAAACACAATAGATTAGAAAAATGAAATTTTTCTTATCCTCCCACTACATCCTTAAACTTAAGTACGAGGTTTTGTGTGCTCAAAATTTGATAAACGGCTTTTATCAAAAATACTTTTTATTTTTTGAAAATAAAAAAAAGATAATTTTAAGTTCATTCTTGATTTGAGAAGTATATTTTTTTTTGAGATACTAAGAATTAGCCACATCTATTGACATAGACTAAATAAAAAGCCAAATCAAACAATTGAGCGAGGTCGTCTGTGAACGAATTCTATCTTTCTACTGAGTTTGTATTAGTAAATAACAAAGAACCTATAAATCAGCAAATTTACCGCTTTTTAAAAAGAGCTATTATTGAATGCCGCCTTATGCCAGGAGATCCTCTCTCTGAAAATGCGGTTTCATCTAAATTTAAATCAAAAGTTTCAAGACAACCTGTCCGTGAAGCTTTAATAAAATTAGCTAAAAATGACTTCGTAATTATCAGCCCTAAAAAGGCAACTCGTGTGGCCCCAATTAACAGAAGCGACATTTTACAAGGTGCTGAAATTCGCTGTGCAATTGAATGCTATTTTATTCGTAAAGCTGCGGAACTTATAGACACACAGACTCTTAATTATTTGAAAGATAACGTTAAAAAACAAGAACAAGCCGCTAAAGACTACAATATTCGCGATCACTTTGCCTTAGATGATGAATTTCACACTACTATCTTAAATGCAGCAGGTGCTCCTAAAGCTTGGAATATGATCGAGAGTGTTAAAGGTGTGATGGATAGAGTTCGCTTTTTATCTTTAGAAAATGAGCTTATTCCTATGGGAGTTACCTCAAAATCTCATGAAAAAATCTTAAACGCTTTAGAAAAACATAATGCTCAAGAAGCTGAAAAAGCTATGCTAGAACATGTATTAGACACAAGAGCTTCTCTTGAAAGCACTATGGCTAAATGCCGTAAAGATTGGTTTATTGACTAGTTGCTAACTTTTTTCTAAGTTTTTTAGGTTATTATGCCTAAAGAAGATGATTTTATTAAATTTAGGATCAATCTTTTGATTGAACGCTAATAAGGAGACTTAAAATGCAATCCTCAAATCCGGCAATTGCTGTACTCAATCGCCAAGCTGGTGCCTTTAATTTTGGAGGAACTGATTTAGCCGCCACCATTTCAGGTACTACTACCAAAGCCTTAATGCTTGTAGCATTAACTCTTATCTGTGGCTTTTTTGCCATGAATTACAGTATTTATTCTGTATATACCACAGGTCAGGTACCATCCTTATTATTATATGGTTCATTGATAGCAGGACTGGTGGTTGCAATGATCACTATTTTTAAACCACAAAGTTCTCCTATCACCGCACCTATTTATGCCATCTTAGAAGGTGTTGCTTTAGGTGCCTTATCTGGTATTTTTGAAATTAAATATCCTGGTATCGCGTCTACTGCAGTCTTATCTACCTTTGTTGTAGTTATGACTATGTTAGCTTTATGGAAATTTAAGATTATTGTTCCTACAGCTCGTTTCCGCGCTATCATCACTGGCGCTGTTGCAGGTGTTGCTATTCTTTATATTATCGATATGGTTGTAAGAATGTTTGGTATTAACTTCCTGCCTACTTCTGGAGCTATGTCTATCGCTATCTCTCTTATTGTTTGTACTATAGCTGCCTTTAGCTTAGTTTTAGATTTTGAAAATATTCAAATGGCTGTAGATCAGGGTTTACCTAAATATTTTGAATACTTCAACGCTTTCTCTTTATTAGTAACCATCTGCTGGTTATACATTGAAATCTTGAAATTACTCTCTCGTAGAGAATAATTAGCAAACTAAAAAACTTTCTAAGCCCCTATCAAATTTTGCTAGGGGCTTTTTTATGCCCCAAAATAAAACTGTAATTCTTTAAAAAATAGAAGATTACCCTAAATATATGTTTAAATGTAAAATGAAAACTTTAAGTTTAAAATAAAAAGTAATACCAAATTCACTAATAATGGGGCATTCATGAGAGATTTAACACAATGTCGCAAAGATATCGATGCTATTGATTCAAATATCTTAAAGCTTTTTAAAGAACGCATGGAGGTCGCAGTCGATATTGCCCACTATAAACTCTTACACAATCAGGGTATTACTGATGCTGAGCGAGAAATGGCAAAACTTAAGAAATTGCGCGCCCAAGCTCGCGATCTTGGTTTACCTACAGATTACATCAGCGAAGTTTATCGCAAAATTATGGATCACACTTGCGCTTTCGAACGCCAATATATTATGTCAATGCTCAATAAACATGAGATTGAACGAGATACCTCTGTAGCCTATCTTGGCACTGTTGGTAGTTATTCCTACCTTGCTGCCCACAAATACCTCAATCACTACTGCGGTAAAGTTGATGCTATAGGCTGTTCTACATTTTCAGAAATTGTTCAAGCTGTCGAAACTGGTCGTTGTATGTATGGTGTTCTTCCAATTGAAAACTCAAGTTCTGGAAGTATCAACGACGTTTTAGATGTTCTGCAAATGACCTCTGCAGTTTTTATTGGCGAGTTATATGTAAATATCGATCATGCGATTTTAGGACCACAAAATATTAGTCTATCTCAAATCACCGATCTTTATTCCCACCCTCAACCATTCTCTCAATGCTCAAGTTGGATTAAAAATAATTTGCCTCATGCTAAAGTACATTACTGCAAAGCTACATCAGAAGCTATGCAAATGGTTGCTGACTATAAGGATCCTCATCATGCAGCTATCGGTAGCCATCAGGCTGCTAGCTGTTATAACTTAATTCCAATTGTAGATAATATTGCTAACAATATTCACAACTATACTCGCTTTGTGATTATCGGTATGACGCCAATTACAGTTCCAAGCAATCTTTCTGCGAAAACTTCTTTAAGCTTCAGTGTTCAAAAATACACTCCAGGTTCATTGATTGCAGTTTTAAACGAGTTTTCAAAAGCACAATTAAACTTAACTAAGCTTATCTCTCGACCGCGCTTAGTTAGCGGAAGAGATACTTGGGAAGAGATTTTCTTTGCTGATATTGAAGCTAATTTATCCTCAGAAACCATGCAAGATATTTTAGATAAGATTAAATCCTATACAAGCTCACTTAAAGTTTTAGGCTGTTATATCAACGCTGAGAAGAAGTAAATTAAAAAAAAATTCAAATTCATTCAAAGCTCTGATGAAGATATGTCCATATTATTATCAGAGCTTTCATCAGATCCTCGAAAGAACCATAATATTAGCGGACCGACTGGGGCCCCAACTGGGGGACTTTTTAGGACAAAGATAGAATTTATCTATATGATAAACAATAAAATTGTATTGTTAAAAGTGGACTTTGTAGGACACAAAAGAACCACCTTAAACGGTGGCTGGTGGTGGGGAAGATGGGACTCGAACCCACATACCGAAGGCGCCAGAACCTAAATCTGGTGCGTCTACCAATTTCGCCACTTCCCCACTAAGCTTTTCACAATTTTATTTTGAAGAAGATGGGGTGGCTAGAGAGGCTCGAACTCTCGACAACCGGAATCACAATCCGGGACTCTACCAACTGAGCTATAGCCACCATTGAGAATTGAATTTTTTGTCGTTAGTTTATGGCGCATCGTAGAGGAGTCGAACCTCTGACCCACAGCTTAGAAGGCTGTTGCTCTATCCAGCTGAGCTAACGACGCTAAACAAGTGGTCGGTGATATAGGATTCGAACCTACG
>URKL01000198.1 GCA_900548485.1 uncultured Succinatimonas sp. | reverse complement strand
GGGTAGTATAGATATCTACAGAACCATCGTCATTGGTAATGATATCATCAGCACCAGCCTCTAAACCGATTTCCATAGCTTGCTCTTCAGAAATAGTCTTGTGACCATCATCATCGTCAGCAAAGCTAATTACACCCTTACGAGTGAATAAGAAACCAACAGAACCTGAGGTACCTAAGTTACCACCAAACTTTGAGAAGCCGTGACGAACCTCAGATGCGGTACGGTTATGATTATCAGTCATGCACTCAACCATAACTGCAACACCACCGATACCATAACCCTCATAGGTGATATTCTCAAGATCTGCGCCTTCACCGCCACCAACACCACGCTCAACTGCGCGCTTGATGGTATCACGGGTCATATTTTGAGCTAAAGCTGCGATTACAGCAGAACGTAAACGCGGGTTGCTAGACTCATCGCCACCACCCATTCTAGCGGCAGTAGTAATTTCACGGATGAGTTTAGTAAAAATCTTACCGCGCTTGGAGTCCTGTGCGGCTTTACGGAAGCGAATATTCGCCCACTTAGAATGTCCTGACATATCAATCTCCTACAAATTCTTTATTTATTCTTCATACTCAGTAACGCTGATAGCAAGCTCTGCTAAAGCTTCAGGACTTGCAACATTCGGAGCTGCAGTCATAAGACAGGCGGCAGCAGTTGTCTTCGGGAAGGCAATAACATCACGAATATTATCAGTACCAGTTAATAACATAGTTACACGATCAAGACCAAAAGCTAAACCTGCATGCGGAGGTGCACCAAAAGATAAGGCATCAAGTAAGAAGCCAAACTTTTCATGAGCCTCTTCATTGCTGATACCTAAGACCTTAAATACAGCCTGTTGCATATCATTGTCGTGAATACGTACAGAACCGCCACCTGACTCATAACCATTGATAACTAAATCATAAGCATCAGCATAAACACTCATAGGATCACCTATCATCTGCTGAGGAGTTACATTAGACGGAGCGGTGAACGGATGATGCATTGCAGTTAAGCCAGCCTCTTCGGTCATTTCAAACATCGGGAAGTCAACTACCCATAATGCCTTATAACCTTGAGCAACCAAATTATGATCACGAGCTGTCTTAATACGTAAAGCGCCCATATAAGAGGCAGTCTTTACACGTGGACCTACACCAATGAAAACCATGTCTGAATTCTTAGCTTTGCAAAGTTTAACTAAATCACAAAGTTCTTGTTCAGTTACATGCTTACCAAATGAAGACTTAAGACCACTTGCACCAGCTTCGATATCGTTAACTTTAATCCACATCAAGCCCTTAGCACCTAACTTCTTAACAAAGTCAGTGTAAGCATCAATCTCTCGACGAGTGAGGTTAGCGCCACCTGGGAGAGCAAAACCAATAACACGACTCTGAGGATCTTTTGCACTTTCAGATAAGACAGCAAATTCAGTATTAACTACAGCTTCGTCTAATAAATGCAATTCATAATCAATACGTAAATCAGGCTTATCTGAACCATAACGATCCATAGCCTCTTCCCACTTCATAATTGGAAGCTTACCTAAATCGACATTGACTATCTCTTTAAATAAACCAACTATCATCTCTTCCATGATGTCACGAACATCTTGAGAGCTCATAAAGGAGGTTTCAACATCGATTTGAGTAAATTCAGGCTGACGATCAGCACGTAAATCCTCGTCACGGAAACATTTTACAATTTGATAGTAACGATCATAACCGGCAATCATTAGTAATTGCTTAAACAATTGCGGGGATTGCGGTAATGCATAGAATTTACCGTGATGAATACGTGACGGTACTAAATAATCACGAGCACCTTCAGGGGTAGCCTTTGTCAACATAGGGGTTTCAATATCTAAGAAACCATGGCTATCTAAAAAGTGTCTTACATAAGAGGTAATCTTTGCGCGAGTAGCTAAAATATTTACCATCTCTGGACGACGTAAATCTAAATAGCGATAACGAAGTCTCTGCTCTTCGGTATTATCTTGATTGAAATCTAAAGGTAATACTGCAGATTTATTAAAAATCTCAAGATTCTGAGCATAGACTTCAATCTCTCCGGTTGCCATCTTATCATTTACTTGATTAGCAGGACGGGCTTTAACAGTACCGGTAACGCGAATGCAGAATTCGTTTCTTAAAGTAGAGGCAGCTTCATGAAGTTTTTGATTATCAGGCTCAAATACAACCTGACAAATACCGCTACGATCGCGTAAATCAATAAAGATCAAGCCACCTAAATCGCGACGACGGTTAACCCAACCGCAAAGTTCAACTTGCTTATTCTCTAAGCTTAAGTTGACATTACCGCAGTAATCTGAACGCATTGACATAAAAATAGCCTCTTAACCCTGGTGTGGGCAGTTTTGACAGCAAAGACTAGCTTGCTCATTTTTTGGAGCATTGCAGGAGCATGCTACTCCCTTGATGGAAAAGGTTGCAGGTGACATGACTTTACTTACAGTCGATGCTCCGCAATGTGGACAAACCTTTATAGGCTCATCGTGCATATGTTGCCTAACGGTAAAGAGCTGATTGCAACTTTGACAACGATAATCGTAATACGGCATTTTCTTTCCCGTAATTAAAAATTTATTAAATCCCTGTCATGTAAAAAAACAAAAACGTCGTGATCTAAAAATCCCAACGTAAAAATTAAAGCTAAATAGAGCCTGACAGCGGTCTTCTTAAAAACATATCATTATAATTTTTTTTAGAAGCTCTAGCAATAAAATGGCTACTAATAGAGCATTTTCAATGCCTTTTATCAAATAGAAAGTCGCGTACGGTTATACCGACGCGACCTTCAATATAAGGATATTTTATATTAGGCTAAATAATTAGTTACGTTCTTTTCAATACGTGCGCCTAAATCTACATTCTCTTCCTTATTGAACTTCTCTCCAGTAATATGCTCATAAAGTTCAATATAACGCTCAGAGATCATGTTAACGATATCATCGGTCATCTGGGGAACATTTTGGCCTTCCTTGCCCTGGAAACCATTGTCCATTAACCACTCACGAACAAACTCTTTTGATAATTGTTTCTGAGGTAAACCCTTCTCAAAACGCTCTTGGTAGCCATCCATATAGAAATAACGAGAAGAATCAGGAGTGTGGATCTCATCCATCAAATAGATCTTACCGTCGTGCTTACCAAATTCGTACTTGGTATCAACTAAGATTAAACCACGCTTAGCTGCAATCTCAGTACCACGAGCAAAAAGCTCTTGAGTGTATTTCTCTAATACAGCATATTCTTCAGCTGTAGCTAAACCACGAGCAATAATTTCTTCTTTAGAAATATCCTCATCGTGAGTACCAATCTCACCCTTAGTTGTAGGAGTTACGATCGGGGTCGGGAACTTTTCATTTTCCTTCATACCATCAGGGATCTTAACACCACAGATCTCACGTACACCTGACTTATAAGCTCTCCAAGCAGAACCACATAAGTAACCACGGACGATCATCTCAACCGGGAAACCCTTACACATAACACCGACAGTAACCATCGGATCAGGAGTTGCAAGTTTCCAATTGGGGCAAATATCAGCAGTCTCGTCTAAAAACTTGGCAGCAATTTGGTTTAACATCTGACCTTTAAACGGAATACCACGCGGTAAGATAACGTCAAAAGCAGAGATACGATCGGTTGCGACCATAACTAACTTTTCATTATTGATATTGTAAACGTCGCGAACCTTACCATGATATACAGAAGTCTGGCCGGGGAAATTGAAATCAGTATTGGTTAATGCATTACTCATAATAGCGAATCTGTTCCCAAGTAAAAATAAAGACAGAGACTAAAGCCTCAATTGCCTATACAAGGCAATGGCATTATACACCAAAAAGTAGATACAACTTTAATCGCACAATTTTGTAAAAAAAATTTGCAAGATTGACTTCCTCCCCTTGCTAAAGCAAGGGGATTCCTACTGCTAGATATTACTAC
>URKL01000197.1 GCA_900548485.1 uncultured Succinatimonas sp. | reverse complement strand
GTTCAAAAAATGTGTTCTTTATGTCTTGCCATAGCGAGTTAAAGAAATCACTTAAATTTCCAAAAGCATCTTTGGAGGATTAAGTCCAATTGATTACAGAAAAAATATTGGGATATTATAAATAAGTCCAACTTTATGTCCTCACCCACATTTGATATTAACAATACGCAATAAGAAGATCCGAAAAAAACGGAGCTTTTAACAGGATGTTTGAAAGAAATTTTCGGAAGTTTTTGGTGGATGGATCGGCTTTAAAATTTTTTGTCAGATCTGGATCATCTTCAGTGATCGTCTACACTTTCAAAAGAGTCAGCACTGCGAAAGAACTGTAGCTAGGTAGTAAACCCCTTGCTTTAAGTAAGGGGAGGAAGTCAAGACATAATATTTTTAACTTCTGCTAAATTATGGGTAAAAATGTCTTTGCAGTGGAATGTATTAATTGTCGCGAGTATTATTGATAATAGCTTATATAAAGTTTTTTAAATGATATGCTTAATAGCTGTAGATTAAGGAAAATAAGATGATGAATTATTCAGAGCTTGCACAAGGTGGTTTAACTAGGATTCGTCCTTATCAGGCAGGAAAGCCTATTGAAGAAGTGCAACGAGAGTTAGGAATTGATGAGGTTATAAAATTAGCTTCTAATGAAAATCCTTTCGGAATGAGTCCTAAGGCTAAAGAATCTTGTAAAAAAGCTATTGATGAAGGTCATTTTTATCCAGATTCTAACGGTTATTATTTAAAGCAAAAACTTCAGGAAAAATGGGGATATGACCCTCAGACTATTACTCTAGGTGCCGGTTCGAATGAGCTTATCAACTTATTATTCCAAGCTTTTGTTGGAGATAAGTGTAATGTAGTTATGCCTGAGTATTCATTTGTAGTTTATAGCATGGAAGCTACAGTGAATAATGCAGAGGTTCGTAATATACCTCTTAAAGATTGGAAGGCTGATCTAGATGCTGTTTATGCGGCTATTGATGAAAATACTCGTATAGTTGTTTTTGCAAATCCATCAAATCCTATTGGTACAGCTATTTCTAATAAAGACTTACATGAGTTTGTTAAAAAGGTTCCTAAGTCTACTTTAGTTGTAATTGATGAGGCCTATAATGAATTTAATGCAGACGATGCTGACTATGAGGATACTGCTAAATATTTAAGTGATTGTCCTAATTTAGTTATTTCTAGAACTTTCTCTAAAGCTTATGGTTTAGCAGGTCTTCGTATTGGCTATATGTTGACAAATCCGGAAATTGCTTCTTTATTAAATCGTCTGCGTGCTCCTTTTAATGTTAATTTAATTGCATTAGACGCAGCAATTGCCGCTATTGATGATGAGGAACACTTACGCAAAGTTGTAGATAACAATACTTGTCAAAGAGCTCGTTATGAGGAATTTTGTAAGCAACATAATTTATTTATGATCCCATCATGTGCTAACTTTGTGGCTATAGATTTTAGTGGATATGATGCTCAGAAAATTGCCGCAGATCTTTTACAGAGGGGCTTGATTGTTCGTCCATTATTAGGATATAAACTTAAGGATATTCTGCGTATTTCCATTGGAACCCCAGAGCAAAATGATAAACTTTTTAGCGCTTTAGACGCTATTCTCAACGGAGATTAAATTGAAGTCCGCCAACAGCTTAACCTTAAAAAAAATAAATAGGGTGGAAGGTCAGGTTATTTTACCTGGCTCAAAATCTTTATCAAATCGTGCTTTGTTGATCTCAGCTTTAGCATCTGGACGTACTAGACTTTTAAATGTTTTAAAGTCAGACGATACAGCACGAATGATCGAGGCTTTACAGAAGTTAAATGTTCATTTATCTGTAAATACATCATCTGTTGATGTTGAAGGTTTAGGTGGATGCTTTGATGAAGGCTTAAATCAAGTAGAGTTAGATTTAGGCAATGCTGGGACAGCTATGCGCCCATTAGCAGCTACTTTAGCAGTGTCTAGAGGCCAATTTAAGTTAACTGGTGAAGCTCGTATGATGGAGAGACCAATAGGTCCTTTAACAGAGGCTTTAAAAGTTTTAGGTCTTAGAATTGAGTATTTAAATAATGATGGTTATCCACCATTATTGATTCGTGGAACTAAGCCTATTAAGCATGAAACTTCTATTGATGGTTCTTTATCAAGCCAGTTTATTTCAGCTTTACTTATGACAGCTCCTGTCTGTGGCGGACTTAAGATCAAAGTTGAGGGTGATTTAATTTCTAAACCTTATGTTGATTTAACTGTCGCATTAATTGAAAAATTTGGAGCGAAGGTTAAACGTCGAGGTTATAACGAGTTTGAGGTAGAAGGAACAGGTTATACCTCTCCTGGTACCTATTTAATCGAAGGTGATGCTAGTGGTGCTACATATTTTGCAGCAGCAGCTGCCGTATGTGGCAAGGTTGAGATCTATGGTGTTGGGGCTAACTCATTACAAGGTGATGCTCAATTCTTTGATGTTTTAGCACAAATGGGTGCTAAAGTTAAACGTCTTGAAAACTCTGTTATTGTGGAGAAAGGCGAGCTTAATGGTATTGAGATCGATCTTAATAATATGCCAGATGCCGCTATGACCTTAGTACCTTTATCCTTATACACTAAAGGACCTGTAACTATAACTAATATCGGTAGTTGGCGTATTAAAGAGACCGATCGTATTGATGCGATGGCCAATGAAATGCGTAAGCTTGGCGTTAAGGTTGAAAGTGGCAGAGACTTTATTAGTATTGATGCTTCAGTTAGAAATCAAGAGACTCCGGTTTTTGATACCTATAATGATCATCGTATGGCTATGTGTATGTCACTTATAGCATTAGATAGAGATATTATTATCAATAATCCCGAGTGTACATCAAAAACTTTTCCTGGGTATTTTAAGGTGTTATCTTCAATTACTCACTAAGTTTTACCTAAGAAAAGCTCGCTAAAATAAAGGTCAAAGGTTACTCGGAGGTGTCCATGAAAAAGTTACTTTTGACCTTATGTCTTATCTGTTCGTTTACAACTATACAGGCTCAAGCCGCCTCCATAACCATAAAAAATCAGAATTTGTTTTATCAAATGCCAGATGGTTATTGTGAATTTAATCCTGAGAATCAAAAAGAAGGCTCTTATTGGCATTTTTTTGATAAGGCTTTAGGTCGTAGTGTCTCTCTGGCAGCTTTAATAGCTCCTTGTAAAGAAGTTTCTGCAGTTAAACAAGGTAAGTATGACGATTTAAGTCACGTTATTATCTTGTCTTTTATTGGTGTAGATGGCAAATTTATGAAATTTAGATTGGGTAATCTTGCCTATACAAGTTTCATCTCAATGCTCAAGCCACAAGATCTAGATAAGACTATCAATCGAGCAAATAAACGTTTAAAACCTTATAACGTAAAATTGCAAAGTTTGATGGTAAGTGAACCTTATGTTGCTAAAGATCAGGTTAGCTATACCGGAGCTATGAATTTTGCTTATCAAGATCAAAATATAGGTTTTGATTTTAACGTAGCATCTGCTTTAGCTAATAAGTGGCCAGTAGCAGTAGCACTTATGAGCCGTAATGATAAAGATTTGGATATGAAGAGACCTATATTGGCTTATGAAAGTATTATGCAGGACTTAAAAGGAAATTGATGTTTTCAAATAATTATTTGAACTTAGAATATCTTAGAGGCTTAGATATATAACATGGTAATGTGAAAAATTAGTCGTTATTTTCTGTGGTGATCATAAAACATCACAGAAAAATAGTCAGATATCTTGGCTCCATGATTTTATTAAGTAATTTTGTCTCTGTTTTAAAACTTATCTATTTTGTTTAAAAACAAATCGTTTTATCTAATTTAACATACTGTTATTTAAGTATAATATTAAATATTTGTCTTAGTGGTTGTGAGAAATGTTCTGTTAAATTATATGATAAGACTAAACATACTTTATCAAATTTAGGGGACACAAAACCTCGTACTTAGGTTTAAGGATGTAGTGGGAGGATTAGAAAAATTTCATTTTTCTAATCTATTGTG
>URKL01000196.1 GCA_900548485.1 uncultured Succinatimonas sp. | reverse complement strand
ACTGCTATACCTACTTTGAGATTGAGAGAACCTCTGGTAGTGATTTAACTGAAAACTACAGATGGAACTTAGGTACTCGTTATAGCTTCTAAGCTATTGTAGATAGCAAAATATCTTCATTAAAATTCCATTATTGAGCTTATTCAATAATGGAATTTTTTATTTTTTCCTTATTTAACATAAAAGATTCTTCTTTTAAGCTCTAAACATGATACATATTTATATAAAAAAAAAGGCAGCCTATAAAGGCTACCCTTAAAACAAGGAAAAGTTAGGATTTAGATCTGTTTAAATAGGAAAGTGGCGCCACTTGAAGCTTCACTTACATTTTCACGACAAGTGCGGAATAACCATCTACCAAAGGTCTGCTCCTGAGCTTCTAAATCAGGAACATTTGCAGTACGTCCCTCAAGAGAGGTTAAGCAATTGATTTGACCACCTACTGCATCAAAATCAATAATGTCGCCATCTTGTAATAAAGAGATCTTACCGCCACGTACAGCCTCAGGAGAGACATGTAATGCAGACGGAACACCGCCTGAGGCTCCAGAGAGACGACCATCAGTTAATAATGCAACGTGATAACCATCCTTCTGTAAATTACCTAAGACAGGCATGAGCTTATGTAATTCAGGCATACCAACAGCAGCTGGGCCTGCATAACGAACAACAATTACGCAATCGCAATTGAGTTCGCCCTTTTTATAAGCTTCCTGTACTGCATATTGATCGTCAAAGACCTTAGCCGGAGCCTTAACATGCTGATGCTCAGGAGCAACAGCAGAGATCTTAATTACAGAGTCACCTAAGTTACCGTGTAAAACCTTGAGACCACCTTGCTCACGGAAACAGCCTTCACCAGAGATTAAAACCTTAGGATCACGAGTTTCGCCGCAAGGAACGAAGCTTAACTTACCATCCTCAAGAACAGGAGTGGTCATCTGATCGGCAAAGGTACCAGTGACAGTAACAACATCCTCGTGTAATAAACCACGAGAGGCTAAGCTCTTCATCAAGACCGGAACGCCACCTGCGTTTTGTAATGCATTGATATCAGGAGCTGCATTAGGATAAATATTTACCAATAAAGGTACGACATCAGAAAGATCGGAAATATCCTGCCAAGTTAAGATATAACCTGCACTTCTTGCCATAGCGACTAAGTGCATAGTTAAGTTGGTTGAACCACCAGATGCTAATAAAGCTACAATAGCATTGATAAAGTTCTTAGCAGTTAAAACCTCAACTAAAGGACGAGGAGAGTTGCCAAGATCGGTCTTCTCAACAATACGCTTAGCAATTTCAGCTGTTAAAGCATGACGTAAAGGTGTATTAGGAGGAACAAAAGCAGAACCAGGCAACATCATACCTAAGGCTTCTAACACTAACTGATTAGTATTAGCAGTACCGTAGAAAGTACAAGTACCAACAGAGTGATAAGCTTTGCACTCCATACGCTGTAATTCTACTAAATCAATTTTACCAGCAGTATATAACTGACGGATCTCGGTTTTTTCCTTATTGGAAATACCAGTACCCATAGGGCCTGCCGGTACAAAAGCGATCGGTAAATGAGCAAAAGCAGCTGCGCCCATCATCATACCAGGAGCGATCTTGTCACAAATACCTAATAATAAGGCACCATCAAAAATATTGTGAGATAAGGCAACAGCTACACCCTGAGCGATGATATCACGGGAGAACAAAGAAATATCCATGCCAGGATAGCCCTGGGTGATACCGTCACACATTGCAGGAACACCACCTGCAACCTGAGCTGAAGCTCCAGTTTTTTCAACTTCAGCTTTAATCTCATCTGGATATGATTTATAAGGGCAATGAGCACTAACAACATCATTGTAGGCGCTAACAATACCAATATTAGCGTGTTCACCTGTAATGAGGTTTTCACGGATAGAACCGTCAACACCTGCTGCAGCGTGAGAAATATTAGAGCAACCTAGCTTCTGACGATAGCGGCCTTGATCACGCATATCGGCGATCATCTTTAAATATTTAGCACGACTTTGCTCAGAACGCTTTTCTAAACGCTCAGTTACAGCAGCTACAACCTTATTTAGCATCAATATACTCCTTGATAGCCTCAATTGCGCGAGCGGTTACCTCTTCAAGGCTACCTTCAATGCTGACGTTAATAACATCCTTTTCATCAGAGCCTGGGAACTCTAAAGTATTAAATTGGGAATCAACCATCTCAGTCTTCATATAATGTCCCTTACGCTTGGACATACGTTCTAAAACAAGATCTCTGGAGCCATGAAGATGTACGAAAATTAAACCTTGGTTACCATCACGAATAATATCGCGATATTGCTTACGTAATGCTGAGCAAACCACTACACCTGAAGAGGAACGATTTTCCAAAGAGAAGAAAACATCAGATACACGAACTAACCACGGTTGTCTATCTTCATCAGTAAGCGGAATGCCATTTTTCATCTTGATGATGTTTGCTCTTGGGTGTAAATCATCACCGTCGATGAAACTGCCACCAAAAGCTTTAGCAATAGCAATACCTACAGAGGTTTTACCTGAGCCACATACGCCCATTACAACGCATTTAATATTCTTCATGTTTAACTCCATAACAGATGTTTGATGACTTAAGTTTAGCACAAAAAAACAAAATATGTTATGCGTAACATAAATTATTTTTAGGATGTGACAAATGTAAATTTTTTTAAAGAAAAAGTCACTACTAGTAGAGATATACAAGCCTATTGTTTAGACTTATATATCAATAAATTAAAGATAAATTCCCTATCTTCATTTAAGAATTTACCTGATTTTGTATGGCAAATTTTATTTATCAAAATTTGAGCACACACATCCTCGTACTTAAGTTTAAGGATGTAGCGGGATGATTAGAAAAATTAAATTTTTCTAATCCAGTATTCTGCTGTTCTATATATTGCCTAATAATTGAAATAGGTGCACCGCTTTGACTTCCTCACCTTGCTAAAGCAAGAGGAGGAAATCAATTATTTTGAAGTATCTAAAACCGCCATATTTTTAATTAAATCGTCCAGTTGCTTCATTTGTGATAAAAATCCCTCTAAACAATGTAAAGGTAAAGCTGACGGACCATCACATAAAGCTTTATCAGGATCTGGATGAGCCTCAATAAAAAGACCGGCAATCCCCACTGCAAGACCAGCTCTTGATAATTGTGCAACTTGGGCTCGACGACCTCCGGAGGCCTTATCATTAGGATCACGACATTGTAGGGCATGAGTAGCATCTAAGATTACTGGGAACGAGGTCTGTTTCATTACATCAAGACCTAACATATCTACAACTAAATTGTCATAACCAAAACAAGTACCTCTATCACAAAGCAATAAATTTTGATTACCTAATTCTGCAAACTTAGTAATGATATTCCCCATCTGACTTGGACTTAAAAATTGAGGTTTTTTGACATTAATGACCTTATTTGTCTTAGCTAAAGCAGCAACTAAATCAGTTTGACGAGCTAAAAAAGCCGGCAATTGTAAAATATCGGCTACCTTGGCTACTTCTTGAGCTTGATAAGGCTCATGGACATCGGTAATTACAGGAACAGAGAATTCCTTTTTAATCTTAGCTAAGATCTCTAAACCTTTTTCAAGACCAGGGCCTCTATATGAATAAATTGAAGAGCGATTAGCTTTATCAAAAGAGGCTTTAAAAATATAAGGAATTTCTAATTTTTTACAAACTTCAGAAAATTTATCACAAACAGAAGCTGCCAAGTCATAATCTTCAAGGACGTTAAGTCCGCCTATCAAAACAAATGGCTTATCATTAGCAATTTGAACATTAGCAACTTCAATACACTTATTTTGCATAATTATCCTCTTAAGCTCGAGCTTATATTATCTATGCCTTAAAATTAACATCTTTTTTTATTTATTCCCAGATCTAAAAAATAAATAAAAAAGATGAAAATCTCTTAAGATTGATTTCATCCCCTTGCTAAAGCAAGGGGATTTATATTGCTTAGATTACTATCTATTCAGAGCTTTTGCAGCGCTGACTCTTTTGAAAGTTCACTTCCTAATCAAGCCTAGCAAGCCCTGCCATAAGGATATTTCCCGTTGCGTTTTCATATACATTGG
>URKL01000195.1 GCA_900548485.1 uncultured Succinatimonas sp. | reverse complement strand
GGTTGAAGCGTTCCACCATTACTTCTGTACAGCCGTGTGTCAGGCTGTATATGCAAGAGTCCCAGTTTGAGAGGCCTAATCCTCACCTGAGTCGCTCATTATTTTCTATAAGCTGGCCTATATTTATCGATTTAACCATGCACTTTGCCACTTTGATGATCAATATGGCAATGGTGGGAATGGTTTCAGTTCAATCTGTAGCTGAGTTGACAGTTGGTAATCAGGTATTTGATTTAGGTCTGATTTTATTTAATTTTATTAATATTGGTGTTTGTGTAAGCTGTGCTCAAGCTTTAGGCAATGGTAATCGTCGCATGTCGCGGCGCATTATTCATATGGCCTTAGGTTTGAATATTATTTGGGGAACAATAATTTCCATAGCGGTATTTTTTGCCTCAGATTTGATTGTTTCTGTAATGCAGGTTCCACAAGAGATAGCCTCAAGCTCTAAAAATTATTTGATGATCATATCCTTGAGCTTTTTGCCTGAGGCTTTGTGCTTATGTTGTGCTCAAATTTTAAGAGCTCATGCCTGTACTCGAGACTCTATGTACATGGCCATCGTCATCAATCTCATTACTATTATAGGTAATGCTATTTTCTTGTTTGGTTTATTTGGAGCTCCTGTTTTAGGTGTTGAAGGTGTAGCTATAAGTACAGTTGTGGGTAGAACTTTAGTTGTTTTACCTTTTATCTGCCTTATCATCAGGCGCACCCGTGTACGTATTATTCCAAGATTTATGTTTGTCATCAAAAAGAAGATCCTTTATCACATTTTAAATATTGGTCTTCCTGGTGCTGGAGAGAATTTATCTTGGCATAGTCAGTATATGTTTATGACAGCGGTAATCGCTTCTTTAGGATCTTTACCTTTAGCTACACATGGCATTTATTTTCAGATGTGTATGCTATTGTTGATATTTTCTGCGTCAATTGGCATGGGCACAGAGATCTTAGTGGCTCATTATGCTGGCGCAATGAAGCTTGACTTGGTGTATAAACAGTTAATGCATTCAGTAAAGCTTGGTATGATCACTACTGCTATTTTGGCTGCTACTATTCCTTTATTTTCCGGAAAATTTATTATCGGTTTATTTACAGATAGTAAGGATGTCCTAGCTATGGCTACTCCTTTATTTATGCTCTCTGTATTTATGGAACCTGGACGTATTTTAAATGTAATCATTATCAATTCCCTAAGAGCTGTAGGTGATACTAAATTCCCCGTAGTGATGGCTATTTTATCTATGTGGTGTATAAGTGTGCCTTTAGGAAGCTTTTTAGCTTTAAATATGGGCTTAGGCTTATTAGGCGTTTGGATTGGTTTTTGTACTGATGAATGGATCCGTGGAATTTCGATGTTCATTCGTTGGCGATCTAAAGCTTGGGTAAAATCAGCAAAGCGCAATTATAGAGTGAATTTTAAGCGTAAGAGCACGGTTAAACGTGCATTAGTTTAGAGCGAAAATTTGTTTTTTTTAAGATCCGTTGCATTGTGGTATAGTTACTCTACTTTTATTTATTTAAATAGGTGATACTAATGTTCTTTGAGCGTATAGAAGCTGCCCCTGCAGATCCAATTTTAGGTCTTACTGATGCCTTTAAAAAAGATCCTAATCCTGAGAAGATTAACCTCGGTGTTGGTGTTTATCAAAACGAGGAAGGGCAGACTACCATCTTAAACTGTGTAAAAGCTGCAGAAAAAGATTTATTAGATAATGAAGTTTCTAAATCTTATTTGCCTATTACCGGTTTACCTGAGTATGGCCGTTTAGCCCGTGAGCTCATTTTTGGTGCTGGCTCTGAATATGTTGATGGCGGTCGTGCTGTAAGCTGCCACTGCCCTGGCGGTACTGGTGCTTTACGTATTGGTGCAGACTTTATTGTCCAACAGAATGTTGCTCAGACTATTTGGATTTCTGATCCTACCTGGGCTAATCATTATCAAATTGCTAAATCTGCTGGCCTTAAGTTTGAGCGTTATCCTTATTATGATAGAGCTAACCACAGTTTAGCTTTTGATCGCATGTTAGAGACTCTCTCTCAGGCTCATGAGGGTGATGTAGTTTTATTACATGCTTGCTGTCATAACCCTACTGGTATAGATCCTACCCCTGAACAGTGGGAGACCTTAGCTCGTTTCTTAGCTGAAAAGAAGTTATTACCGTTTATTGATTTTGCTTATCAAGGTTTTGGTAACGGTATTGAGGAAGATGCTTTTGGTGTTCGTACCATTGCAAATCATTGCTCTGAGATGTTAATTGCCAGCTCCTTCTCCAAGAACTTTGGTTTATACAATGAGCGTGTTGGTGTATTGACTATTGTCAGTGCAGATAATGCAACAGCTGCTAATGTATTATCCCAGATGAAGATTGCTGTTCGTTCAGCTATCTCAAATCCGCCTGCTCATGGTGAGAAGGTTGTCACCACCATTCTCTCTAATCCTGAGTTGCGTAAAATGTGGGAAGATGAGTTATGCCAGATGCGTAGCCGTATCCATGAGATGAGAGGCTTATTATCTGCAAAACTTAAGGAATCTGGTGCCGGTGATTATGACTTCATCAATTCTCAGTATGGTATGTTCTCATTTTCTGGCTTAGATAAAGAGCAGGTTGAAGCTTTAAGAAAAGAGTTTGGTATCTATATCGTTGGTTCTGGCCGTATCTGTGTTGCTGGTATCAACCACAAGAATATCGATCGTTTAGTTGAAGCTATTGCTAAGGTTAGCAAGTAATAAGTTTTTTGATTTAGAAAAATGGCCTATAAGATTGCTCTTATAGGCCATTATTTTTTTTAATTAAAAATCTTGAGGTTGGCTGTCAAATTCATTGACAATTAGTTCTTTTAGACTCTGTACTTGTACAGATGATCCAAGTCCTTTAGTTCCAGCAGTTGCAGTTCCTGCCGCCACAGCTGTCATGGCCGCACTTTTGATATCTAGATTGGTAATGTAATCTGCTACAAAGCCTGAGATCATAGAATCTCCGGCGCCTACTCTGTCAATTACACAAGAATCAGGAGCCTTAATATGCAAAGGTTCACTGTGATTACTGACAAATACTGCCCCACGAGAACCAAGGGAGACTAAAACATTACAAGCACCAGCTTTGAGAATATCTCTAGCAGCTTCAATAATTTCGTCAGGATCATCAGGGGCACAACCGGTATAAGATCTTAAATCTCTTAAATTAGCTTTAAATAAAAAAGGATTGTGTGGTAGTGCGTCTCGCCATAATTCTGGCGGGCAATCCATGATTACGGAAACATCTTTGTTTTTTACTTGTTCAATACAACGTGTATACATATCCTGAGGCATTGAAGGCGGAATGATGCCTGAGAGAATTAAAAAGTCACCACATTTAAGATCGTTTAAACGCTTGATTAAATAATTTGCATCAATATCGGAGACTACAGGTCCTAAACCATTGATACGTGTAAATTCACCATCTTGATCTTTAAAACGAAGATTTATTCTAGTACGGCCTTTTCTGACGCGGATAAATCCGGTTTTAATTCCAGCCTCAGCTGTAAGACGCATTAACTCATCGCCTGAAAAACCGGCAACAAAGCCTAGAGCCGTAGAGTTAAAGCCTAAATTTTTTAACATTATGGAGATATTTATACCTCGACCGCCAGGCCTAATTTCCTCACTATCAGCTCTATAGGTACCACCGCTTTCTAAGGTGTTAGGCAAAGTCATGAGTAAATCAAGAGATGGACTTGCAGTTAGGGTATAGATCATTCTTTCTCCTTGCATATAAAAAATGGATTTAACCTATGTTAGTGGCATCAACAGCTTGGCTTATTTTCTTTGAAAGACGCTATGTCTTTTATAAGCTTAAAACTGTATGGAGATTCTGCTTAGATCTTAGACATGAATTTGTATCTAAGCTATAGATTTTTGCAATTAATTTATGTGATTTTTAGATTTAGTCATACCAAGATAAGATCTTTACCGTCTTAGATGTGGAGTTCACGTGATTTTGAGCACACAAAACCTTGTACTTAAGTTTAAGGATGTGATGGAATGATTAGAAAAATTTCATTTTTTTTATCTCTTGTGTTTTGCTGTTCTATATATATTGCTTAATAATAAAAATAGGTTAACCTTCACAACTAGTAGCAAAATAA
>URKL01000194.1 GCA_900548485.1 uncultured Succinatimonas sp. | reverse complement strand
TAATAAAAACATTAATAAATAAAAAAATATAAATAACATATATTTATTTAAAGTTTTTTGAAAGTGCAGATTTACTTGTCTTAGATATAGATTTTTGTGATGAAAAAAGAGAGCAAAGATAGCAAATAAGCTAAAGAGCGCATAACTTTTAAAAAAGAGCAGTATCGGCAAAGAGAGTCGTAAATAGGCCAGATAGCACATATCAATAAGATCTTGATCCGCAAAAGGTAATTTTGTCAGATAAAAACTGAAAATATCTGTAATCTTATGTATATAGATTAAGGATTGTGTGCCAAAGAAACTTTTAGCAAGGCTTATTTCTGCTAATGTAAGATCTGCATAATTATAATCACCAATATTTTTTATTAAATAAAAGAATATAAAAATCAAAAGAGCATATTTTAAAAAAGTAAACATATTTAGCCTTGAGTGATGAGGGGAAGTTTGCCTTTTATTAAAGTATTACCTCCTACAGACGCTACATATTCTAAGTTTTTAAGTCCCATAAGCATTTGTGGACTTATAAGAGCATCTTTCTTTAGGCTTTGTATAGAACTTTGTCCATCAGAGGTATTAGTTTCACCAAAATTTTGCGAGACAATCTTATTTTGATTTACAAGATAGGTTTTATTGACGTTATCACAGAAGACCGAAGCCGTCTCTAGACTTCCAACACGTAAACAGAGTTTTGAATTACAGTTATCGAGAATTTGCAGTGCTTGATCGCTACCTCCATTTTTAACTAAATCTCTAAAAGATTGCACAGCTAAGGTTAAGGAAAAATTAGCGCCACGTGCTTTATTTAAAAGTTGTATTAAAGCATTAGAAGCGACTTCTCCACATTCATCTATAAAAATGCTGACCTGATTTTTAGGAGGAGAGTCATTTAAAATTTGTTGATTGTAGATAGTGGCTGCTTTAGAGGTGAGATCGGAGAGCAAGATCTTGCCTAAATTTTGTGAGGCTTTGAGATCTTTTAAACTAGGGAGTGCTATATGTAGAACTTTTTTAGCATTGATAATTTGGGAGAAATCTAAAACCTCAAGAAGATTTTCATTTGACAGAATTAAGGAGCGGGTACCAGAGGTTAAAGAAGTAAGTATTGGTAAGACACCATTGGTAACTTTGGCAAAATATTCTTTATCAATAGCGCTGATATTAAATAAAATTTCTAAATCAGGGTTATTTTTGATAAATTTTTTGTCAATAAGATAGTCATAAAATCCACGTAAGGCTTTAAGCTTTAAATTGAATTTTTTTTCATCATTTAAGATCTTTTGCAAGCGTTCCCAAAAAATGGATACCTCTGAGAGCTTGAGTTTTATAACTATTCTCTCTAAAGCTTCTTTCAAAGAGCAAAAGTTTAAATCATTATTGCCGATGGCTTCTTTAAGATTACGTAAGCTCAAGGGACGATGCAGATTTAATAAAGCTATTGTTGCAGAGGTAATTGCTAAATTTGCGTAATTTTTAAAAGCACTAGCACTTGCTGAACTTTCCATAAGCGAGCTTATACGTTCGCCAATTTCAGAGGCATTATCAAAACAGGAGAGAGGGTTAAAACATATAGAGTGTTGAGGATTTTCTGGATCTAATCTTAAAAAATCTAAAGAGCGTTTAGCAAATTCACAGCATTTTTGTGCTTTTTTTATAAGATCGGCATCCCCCTTTGGATCGAAAATAATCACGCTATCACCTCTTAAAATAGCCTGACTTATGAGAAGGTCAAAAAGGCGGGTTTTACCTGAACCGGTAGTACCAAAGATCAAAAGATGAGAGGTTAATATTTTTTGTGTAGTAAAGAGTTTCTTCTGGCAAAAAAATTCTAAATCGTCAAAATATTGATTACCAAAACTGTCTATAACAGTAGAACTTCTGTTTTGATTAGCTTTAAGCTTGTCTTCTAATCTTTCAGCATGTTTTTTGGTAAAGATATATCCATATCCTAAAAAGATAGGAATATGCTGAGACTTATTTTTTTTTAATATAGTTTTTTGAAGTTTATTTAATGATAGATGAGCGTTTTTTGTTAAAAGTAAGCTTGTTTTAAATTTAAAAAGATCGAATTTAAATTCAAAACTTAGATAGATGCTTAATAAAATTAAAGGTAAAGCTCCTTTTAAAGAGGAATAATTTAAATAGAAAAGACATAGATAATAGCTAAAAAAGATCGTAAGACGCATATTTGCTCATTTATGAAAAAATTAAAGCAAAGTATGAGCGTAAAATTTTTTTGATTATGAAAAATAGCGCAGTATATGTAATGTTTAAAAAAATTTTAGAGGTTAAATACTAAATTTTGCGCCTAAGATCGATTTTTATGATGATATTTTTTTGTAAAATTATGAGTGCGTTATCGATGGGATATCTGTTGACGCAAGTCATGGACGTGCGAACCTGCATTTGCTTCTGTATCATTTTAGTCTCCTTGATTAATTGCAGGTTCGTATGTATCAAAATTCTCTAAATTTTCTTTAAATGGCTAATACCGGTATTTGATTATCAAGTACCGGTTTTATTTATTGCTTTGCAAAGCTACCACTTTCAGCAATTGGGGCTTGTGGACTCGTTTTAGTCTGGATCTTAGGGGTGCGAGCGCGACGTTGACGTAAAAGACGTAGGGCAAAGGCTCTCTCCCAGGAAATTTGATTGCGTCTTTCAGAGCGTGAGATCCAAAAACTTATAAATTCTGTAAGCTCAGTGTCTGAAAAATCAGGATTTTCAAGGCCCACAATTAAAGCAGCATCTTTAAAACTTGCACTAGGTTGCCAATTTTGATGCATAAAGAAAGGCAATTCAGGGAGCATTTCTAAGCTTTTTTCTGCTAGAGGATAATCGATTAAAGCACAATTCCAAGGGGTATTAGGAATTTGTCTTTTGATAAAACCTAAATCTTCAAGCTCTGTTAGACAGAGCTTGACTACTTCTATTGTAGCTACAGTAGGAAAAAAGCGACTTTGTGAACTTAAAAGACGTGAAATATAGCCTAAATCTAGGTTATGTTCACCTATTTTTGAGAGTTTATGTAAATGAAATATATAGAGCGTCCGCGCAATATGACTTAATTGTGGGGATTGCAATCTTTCAAGTTCAGTCTGATTCACTTATTTAAGCTCCGGCACCGAGGTTAAGACCTCACCATCTTTAAGATAGGCTTTAATATTATCTAAAACTAACTCTGCCATGGCATTTCTAGTTCCTATGGTAGCAGATCCTAAATGCGGAGCTAATACAACATTAGGTTTGTTTAAAAGCTCCGGAGGCGGTAATTGAGGCTCCTTTTCTAAAACATCTAAACCACAACCACGGATTTCTTTATTTTCTAAAGCTAAGATTAAATCCTCAGTATTTACAATTTTACCGCGGGCGACATTGATAAGATATCCATCAGGTCCTAGAGCCTTTAATACTTTTCTATCTACAAGATGATAAGTCTCTTTATTTAAAGGCATAATGATAATTAAAGCCTGAGCCCAAGAAGCTAAGTCTTGAATATTGTCAAAATACTTATAAGAATTTTCATGCTTATGGCGAGCACAATAAGCTATTTCGCAACGGAAAGCCTCTAATCTTCGGGCTATTTCAATACCAATTCTACCTAAACCGGCAATACCAACTTTCATATGGTTTAAAGGAACGGTTAAAGGGCGAGATCCTTTTAGCCAATCACCACGTTCGATGAATTTATGAGCTTCAATAAGCTCTCGGCTACAGTTTAAAAGTAAGGCCATAGCCATATCGGCAACATCATCCTTCATAACTGCCGGGGTATGGGTTACTTTTATACCAAGTTCTTTAGCTGCTTTTACATCAATTCCATCATAGCCTACGCCAAAAACGGTAATAAGTTTGAGCTTAGGAAGTCTTTTCATATACTCATAGTCGATATGACTACCGCCTGATACTACTAAAATCTCCGCTTCAAGGCAGGCCTTTTGGTATTGCTCAATATTTGAGTTACGTCTTGAAGTAAGATGTCCTATTTTGGCTAGCTCTTGCATAAAGCTTTGTTGTAATACTGCATGGGCATCTTCAAGAATAACTGGCATCTTATTCATAAAACTTCCTTTGTTTGTAACTTATAATTTTTAATGGCTTAGTTTTTATCAAATTTTAGGCACACAAAACCTCGTACTTCAGTGCGAGGATGTAGTG
>URKL01000193.1 GCA_900548485.1 uncultured Succinatimonas sp. | reverse complement strand
GTGTTTTTAGGTATTTAATTGTGAAAAACTCCTATAGAAATAATACGTAATTTAAAATTTTTTGCAAGTAAAAAAATATCTCAATTTTTACAATTAATTTTTATAAACAAAATGCATTAATTATAAAAAATTTAAGAAAAGTTTATGCTTTAGTTTTGGGTAGCTACTAGCTATTAATCTACTGTAGATATAAGAATTAGGTGTGAATTTGTCTTAATTTATATAAGGCTAACTTTTTGTTTAATTAAATTATTTTTCTCTTTGGTATTTTTAGATAAGATTTTCCGTTAAGCTATAAGTATTAACTTTAAAAATATTTTGGATGGCGGACATGAGTGATAGCGAGAATAGTGAGAATTTAAGTGAGATCTTGTTTAAACCACGGTTTGATTATTTAGAAACATCTTTTATTTCTAATTCAGGTTGTGAGTTGCCACCATTAACCCGCCGTGATCCGGCCTTAGGTTTTGCTGCCGATTGGTATCGTCCGGTACGTTCTTTTATGTGGGTATTTTTAGGTGGTAATTTATTAGATATAGATGAAGCTTTATCTAATATTTGTTCAGCCAAAAGTCCTCGTAAACGCAAATTATGCTTTGATACTATTGCTGAATATGGTGCCGGAAATTGGATTTATGAGTTTAATTCTATAGCTCAAAGACGAGTAAATTTAGCTAAGCTCTTAGAATCTCAAGGTGATATTTTAGGATCAAGTCATAATTATCGGATGGCTTCTCGTTATTTTTCAATTGCAGCATATCCTTTTTTAAGAGGAGATGTTTTAGCAACTGAATCTTTAATGCATTCAAGACGTATCTATAAAAAGATGATTGAGATGGATCCTACTAATGGTGAAATCTCCGAAGAGTTTTTTACTGTAGATGGCAATAAAGTTTCAGGATTTTTGCATTTACCTGATAAGAGCAATGTTCATCCTTGTGTAATTATGGCTGGTAGTTACGAGCAGAATGTTACCGATTTTTATCGTTTTTATAATGATTATCTGCGCCCTAAGGGCATTGCGCTATTTGCTATTGATATGCCAGGTTGTGCTAGTAGTCATAAGCTCAATTTAAGTGCAAATTCTTCAATTGTGCTTGATAGTGCCATTGAGTACCTTAGAGGCTTAAAATACATTGATGCTACACATTTAGGTTTGTTTGGTATCCGTATTGCAGGCGGTGCTTGTATTCGTAGTTGCATTTTAAATCAGCATGCTATTAAAGCTTTAGCTGTAATTGCCCCTGCAGTACATTCATTCTTTACAGATAAGGATATTTTAAATAGCTTACCTTTATGTCTACGCTCAAATTGCGCTAATCGTATGAATTTAGATGCTTCTAATTGGGATACTATTATTCCGCAGATGCAAGTTTTATCGCTAAAAACACAAGGTCTGTTATCAGCCTCAGGTCGTTGTCCTGTACCTTGTAGTGTATATGCGGTAAAAAACTCTTTTGTAACGAATGATGATCTCAAGCTTTTAGAGGCTCACTTTAAAGACTGCCGCATTGATATGCAAGAAAATACCGGATATACATCATTCCTCTTGCGATCTTATGATAGTGCATCGCGCTTCTTTGAGTCTTTATTGCTTGATAAAAACTGATTGCTATGAAAAATAAAAAAAGAATCTTTATAAAGCTTGGAACCTCTACTTTAACCTCAGGCACTTCACATTTAGACAAAGCGCGTATGAGTGAGATTGTGCGTACAGTCTATTTATTGACACAAAAGGGCTATGAGGTAGGTTTAGTATCCTCAGGCGCTATTGCCGCAGGCAGAGAGGTTTTAAATGATCCGTCTTTACCTCCTGAATTGAGTTCAAAACAACTTTTAGCTTCAGTAGGACAGGTGCATTTAATGCGTCTGTGGGAAAATTTATTTGATATTTATAATTTAAAAATTGGGCAATTATTATTAACTAGAGCCGATTTACAAAGTCGTGATCGCTATTTAAATGCTCGCGATACACTTACTGCTTTATTTAATTACGGTATTATTCCTATTATCAATGAAAATGATGCAGTGGCAATTGCTGAGATAAAGGTTGGTGATAATGATAATTTAGCAGCCTTATCTGCAGTTTTAGCTGAGGCTGATTGTGTAATTTTATTGACCGATCAAAAAGGTCTATATACAGCCGATCCTAGGTCAAATCCTGATGCTACTTTAGTTAAACATGTACATAATATTGATGAGCATTTAATTGAGATAGCCGGAGGGGCTGGTAGCTCACAAGGTACAGGTGGTATGGCTACTAAACTAAAAGCTGCAAAAGTTGCAACTGCAGCTGGTGTAGAACTTATCATTGCCTCAGGAGCTGATCCACAGATAATTTTAGATTTAGTTGAAGAGAAAGGTGAGGCTACTTTCTTCTATCCATGTGCTCATCCTGTTTTAGCCCGTAAAGCTTGGATAGGCTCGGCGACAGCTCCTGAGGGCGTGCTTATAGTCGATGAAGGAGCTTATCGTGCTTTATGTGAGCGTAATTCAAGCTTATTGCCACGCGGTATTTTAGAAGTTAAAGGCCAGTTTATGCGTGGCGCTACAGTTGAAATTAGATGTTTAGAACAAGGCTTATTTGCCAGAGGATTGGTCCGTTATGGATCAGATGAGCTTAATTTAATTAAACGTCAACATTCTGATACTATCGAAAGTGTTTTAGGTTATACCCACGGTGATGTTGCTGTACACCGTGATGATTTAGTTCTGATTGATAAATAGTATGGATTTAATTGAAATTGCTAAAAACTGCCAAAGAGCTTCTTTTGAATATGCAGAGCTCTCGGTAGCTAAAAAAAATCAGGTATTACAAGCTATGGCCACGCTATTAGATGAAAATCGTGAGCTTATTTATAGTGTTAATACTGAAGAAGTTAATAAAGCTAAGGAACGTGGTTTAAATGAGGCTTTAGTCGATCGCTTAACCTTAACTAAAGCGCGCTTTGATGAAATGGTCAATGGTGTACGCCATGTTGCAACTTTAGATGATCCTGTAGGAGAGATCTTAGAGGGACGGGTTTTACCCTCGGGATTAAAACTTTTAAAAAAACGTGTGCCCTTAGGTGTTGTCGGAGTAATTTATGAGTCAAGACCTAATGTTACCGTTGATATTGCGGCTTTATGTTTAAAGTCAGGAAATGGCTGTATCTTACGTGGTGGTTCTGAGGCTTTAGCTACAAATCGTCTTTTACATCAAATTTTACAAAAAGCTTTACTCTCAGTTGGGTTAAATCCTCATGGAGTATCTTTTATCGATTCAACAGATAGAGAGATTGTAGGTAAGCTTTTGACCTTAGATGATTATGTAGACGTTATTATCCCTAGAGGTGGAGAGGCTTTACAACGTCGTTGTAAAGCTCAAGCGACAATTCCGGTGATTACTGGTGGCTTTGGTATTAGTCATATTTTTGCTGATTTTAATTGCGATTTGGATAGAGCAGTTTCTGTAATTGTTAATGCCAAGGTACAAAAGCCTTCTGCTTGTAATGCTTTAGATACTTTGCTTATCCATAAGGATATTGTCGATGAACTTTTAGCAAAACTTGTAGTGGCCCTTAAGCCTTATAAGGTTTGCTTAGTTGCTCATCAAGATTTAAAAGATAAGCTTTTAAATTTAGGCTATGAGAACGTAGTTTTAGGTACAGATACGGACTTTGATACTGAGTTTTTGTCTTTGAAGATGAATATCACCACAGTTGATGGTATAGCTAGTGCTTGCGAACATTTGCGTAAACATAAAGCAAGTCATTCAGATGCTATCTTAACTGATAGTAAGTCCCATGCTAATCGTTTTATTGCCGCAGCGGGTTCTGCTTGTGTTTATGTTAATGCTTCCACTCGTTTTACTGATGGCGGTCAATTTGGATTAGGCGCTGAGGTTGCTATTTCTACGCAAAAATTGCATGCTCGTGGTCCTATGGCTTTACGTGAACTGACTTCCATTCAATATGTTGGTGAAGGTGACTATTTAGTTAGAGCCTAAAAAATGGGGCAAAGCCCCATTTTTTCAATCAATAAAAAGCTTTTGTAGGGGGAGATCCTTACAAAAGCTTTTTTGTCTTTAAATTTTTTCTTGTTCGACTCTAAAGCCATCAGCGGTCTTTACAAAACTTAAACGGTTAGTAAAGCCCTCTGGCCTGTTTTCTCCCTTTTCATCTC
>URKL01000192.1 GCA_900548485.1 uncultured Succinatimonas sp. | reverse complement strand
AGTTAAAATAGGTAAAACAATCAATACAGTCATAACGATCTCACAAAATTAAAAAACAGGCTTATTATAGCCTAAAAAGAACGGTTTCAGGCATTAAAGCCTTAGCTTTAACTCCCTTATTTAAAAGGTATTTTCTATGTTATATGCTTTAGGAGATCATTTAAAAAGCCCTCGCTTTGGCTATACTCATCACGCTATATATATCGGAGATGGTTATGTAGTAGAAAATACACGTGAAGGCACTAATCTTGTATCCTTAGAAGAGTTCTCAAAAGGTCATATAATTGAGGTAGTTGTTCATAAAGATAGAGCTTTTGATAGACAAGAGAGTTGTAAAAGAGCTCTTCAATGCGTTGGAGAGGACAAATATAACCTAATAAATTATAACTGTGAACATTTTGTCAATTGGTGTATAAATGGCAAATACCAAAGTACTCAAGTAAAAAATACTGTTGCTGCCATTTCATCTGCGGCTGTAGTTGCCACCGATGCTTGTCTATATCTCTCTAAAGTAAAAGGTAAATCTAAAGTAGCCTCAAAAGCCGCTTCTATAGGTATTGATGCACTCTCCCTAGGTACTGGTACTTTAGCTGTAGTCAAAGTTGCCAAAACCGCCCTAACTATTGCTGATACCGTAAATAAAGCAACTGGCGTGGCTAATACTATAAAAAACGGTGATAAAGATTTAAAGACAGCTATCAAAATTGCTTCTGTAATTGCTGGCTTTGATGAGGAATCCTCAGAGATCATTTCAAAGAAACTTGATCATGGTCTTCACAAAGGCTATACAAAGATCAAAGAGAAAACCAAAAATTTGAAAAAAAATGTAACAACTAAAGTACAATCTACATAAGAATTTCGCACAAAGTTTTCAATTGACAATTATTTTAACAAATCAAAAAAATATGATTTATATATAAATCATAAAGTTATGAATTATTTTTATATTTAATTTCATATTTTTTGTAAAAAACTTTCATTTACCCTCTCAAAATTTCTTTAAAAGGTGCATAATATACGCATTATTTTTTGGGGAGATTGCTTTTATGGGGATTTTAAAAAGACTTAGTAGCCCACAAATCAGGCCGTCAAAATCCGACAATAAGCTTATTCGTTATTTTCTTGATAATGGTTTAAAGGCTTGTTCTTCATCTATATCTGAAATATCTTCAGATTGCGATATTTCACATGCTACTGTGACCCGTTTTGCCCGTAAATTTGGCTTTGATACTTTAAAAGATTTTAAAATAGCCTTAGCTCAAGATTTAGGTGCCCAAGACAATGACAATAAAATTAAACGTCCAGCTATAAATCTTAAAGAGTCCTGTGAAGCTACAGCCCAAAAACTTTTACAGTTAAATCAAACCCTGCTCTCGCAGACCGCCGCAGAAATTGATTTCAATTCTATTACAAAGCTTGTACAAGAAATCTTAACTTGTAGACACATGTATTTCTTCGGTATCGGATCCTCGGGATTCTTAGCCCGTGACGCAGCCCGTAAAATTGCTCGTATAGGCATTGATGTTCGCTGTTTTACCGATACTCATGAGATTATGACCCACTCAGCTTTGGTAACCAATAACGATCTCGTAATTTACCTCTCAAACTCAGGTCGTACCGGTGAGCTTGTCAAGTCCGCAATCTTATGCAGTAAACGCTCAGCTATGATTGCAGCCATTACTGCTGAAAGCGCCTCTCCACTTTACTCTTTAACTGATATCACCCTGTTGCATGCCGTACATGATTATGATCTTACTCAAGGTTATGCAGACTCTCGACTTTCAGTATTCTTTATCATAGATTTAATTTATATTGAGCTTGTAAAAGTTTTAGGTCAAAGTGCCATAAAAATAAAACAAGAAACTCAAGAAGCTATCGATTCTTTAAGTGGCTCTACAGATTAGCGCACTTATTGCGAGATTTTCTTAAAGAGAGCTTTCATAATTTGCCAAAATAGCGATTATGAAAGCTCTCTTATTTTTATCCATAATTTTTTTTATTCTCGGTTTCTTAAATAAAAATCTGGAATTTATTTATATAAATACCAGCAACTCCCTGCCCTATGGTTTCTATCTAAGCTTACCTATAGACAAAATACACAGAGGAGATCTGCTATTGATGTGCCTTGATAGCAACACAGCTCTTTTAGCTAAAAAGCGTCACTATATTAGTAAAGGTTCTTGTCCTCATCAAAGTGCTCCTTTAGGCAAATATGTACAAGCTCTAAATGGCGATATGGTCACAGTAAACAAAGAGGGAATTTATGTAAATTATCAATATATAGAAAAATCAAAGAGCTTAAAGATAGACGCTTTAGGCAGACCTCTGCCATTATCACTTAACAATAAGATCTTAAAAAAAGATGAGTTTTTAGTCGTAAATTCTCAGGAAAATTCTTTTGATAGCCGTTATTTTGGAGTAATAAAAAAAGAGCAGATCCTCTCAAGGATCTGCCCTATTTTAATCTTTAACTAAAACTTCTAGTTCATACGCTTAAAGAGCAAGGAACCATTAGTACCACCAAAACCAAAGTTATTAGATAAGGCGTACTCAATGTCATGCTTTTGAGCTACATTCGGAACTAAGTTGAAATCACCAACTTCTTCCTCTGGATTGACGAGGTTGATTGTCGGCGGACAAATCTGATCGACAATCGACATTACAGTAATGATAGCCTCAATAGCACCAGCTGCACCTAAAAGATGACCAGTCATAGACTTAGTAGAACTCATGCAGGTATTCTTAGGAGCATCACCGAAAATACTCTTAGCGGCGCGTAACTCTGAGAGGTCGCCTACACCAGTAGAAGTACCATGAGCATTAACATAATTTACCAGATCTGGACTGATACCAGCATCATTTAAAGCACCCATGATAGAGCGAGCAGCACCTTCACCGGTCTCTGGAGTTGCAGTCATATGATAAGCATCACCAGACATACCAAAACCGCAGAGCTCTGCATAAATACGAGCGCCACGAGCCTTTGCATGCTCATACTCCTCAAGAACCAAGACACCTGCACCGTCACCTAAAACGAAGCCGTCACGATCACGATCCCAAGGACGAGAAGCGTGCTCAGGATCATCGTTACGATGAGAGAGAGCCTTCATGCAACCGAAGCCGCCAATACCCATAGGGGTAGAAGCCTTTTCAGCACCACCACAAACCATTACATCAGCATCGCCATAAGCAATTAAACGAGCTGACATACCGATTGCATGAGTACCAGTTGCACAAGCTGTTACCATAGAGAGGTTAGGACCACGTAAGCCCTTCATGATAGAGAGCTGGCCTGAAACCATATTGATGATGGTAGAAGGTACGAAGAATGGACTGATACCACGCGGACCACGAGCAGCTAAACCATTGATATTTTTTTCAATTAAAGTTAAACCGCCAATACCAGAACCAATCATGGTGCCGATACGATCTGCATTTTCAGGAGTGATCTCCAAACCACTATCAGTGAGTGCCATTAAACCAGCAGCGATACCGTATTGAATAAATACGTCCATCTTGCGCTGATCTTTGCTAGAAATACCCCATTGCTCTGCGTCAAAATTCTTTACTAAACCAGCAATTTTGACAGGGAAATCAGTAGTATCGAAATGATCGATCTTACTAATACCACTCTTACCTGCAATCAGGTTTTTCCAAGACTCTTCAAGTGTACCGCCTACAGGGCTAATCATGCCCATGCCAGTCACAACAACCCTACGCTTTTGCACCGTTTATGGTCTCCATAAATTCTGTTAAGCGTTGATAAATACGCTTTTAAACTAAGTTTTTTATAAAAAACTTGCGATTATATATTTTTACAATATATAGATTTGTGAACGCACTCTCACCTAAAAAGGCGTAAGCTTCCTGCTTCCACGAGAACAACACTATGATTACGAAGAACCACTGCGTCTTACACTCTCTCCACAGGCGTGAATTTCCGTGCGAGCCACGGTATTTGTGATGCTTCACTCAAGCAGATAGCTACTTAAGCTTTTCCCCGATATTATTCCACTAAACATAAAATGACAAAATGTGGAAAACTATCTGGCTTAATTACTTTTGTAAGTCTACCAGGCCTACCTTCATCTCCATCTAAAATGATAGATTACTTCTAGCAGGCAGGGGTTAAATATTTACTTGCTTAACAAGTGTTTCGAAGGATAAGTAATGAATTTAC
>URKL01000191.1 GCA_900548485.1 uncultured Succinatimonas sp. | reverse complement strand
CCCTCGTGTTCATGGTCGTGTCCCTCATGTTCGTGATCATGTCCTGCGTGAGTCTCCGTTGCGGCCGCCTCCTGACGGCCGCCCAGCGCATGCAGATAGTTCACCGCATGCCAGAACTCTTCTTCGGTGACGTTATAGTCGTCGATCAGCGTACAGATATTCTCCAGCAGACGGTGAATAATGGCTTTAAAACGTTCGTTACCGCCAGGGACATGTAAACCCGCGCCTTCACGTAATAATTTCTGCACGGCTTCTTGTTGTACGAAAGCATTACTCATCATTATTCTCTCTTATCGTTGTAGGGTATTTCCGGGTCACCCCGGCATGAGGTCAGGTGTTATTATTAGCTATCGTCGTCACGAACAGACGAGGGATGACGGCACAGCGCCTCGACGCGAATATCCATAAAAGGATACAGCGGCAATCCCATTAATATTTGATGTAACTCTTCGGCATCGTTGTCATCGAAAATACTGACATTGGCGTAAAGACCGGCGACGCGCCAGATATGTCGCCATTTGCCTTCCCGCTGTAATTGTTGTGAATAGGCTTTTTCGCGTTGCTTTATTTCCTCCGCTTCGGCGACGGGAAAACCAAGCGGAATATTCACGGTCATCTCCACTTTAAATAGCATATGTTTCTCCTGTTACCCGCTACGCCTGGCGGGTGTAAAAACGCAGTTTGTCTTCATCCAGCTCGACGCCAAGACCCGGGGTTTGCGGGAGCACCACCTCACCGTCGGCAAAGGAGAGCGGTATGCGGACGATATCGTCTTTCAGCAACAGAGGGCCGAACATCTCGGTGCCCCACTGCAGCGGCAGCGTCGACCAGGCGTGCAGCGAGGCGACAGTCCCCACGCCTTAACTACCTTTAAGGCAAAACGGGCACCAGCACAAGCCATAGATAAGGTAGCAGAACCTGCACCAGCCTTAGCCTCAACAACCTCGGTACCAGCATTCTGAATACGATCTGTTAAAGCCTCAATACGCTCAGAGGAAATCTTCTCGTGACCAATAACCTTAGAGATTAAAGGTAAAATAGTGGTGCCGCTGTGACCGCCGATTACCGGTACTAAAATACGCTCACGGGAGATACCTAACTCTTCAGCTAAGAAGGTCTCAGAACGTAAAACATCTAATACAGAAACACCAAATAAACGGTGCTTGTCATATACACCCTCAGCCTTTAAAACCTCAGCTGCGAGCGGTACAGTGGAGTTGACCGGATTGGTGATAATGCAGATGCAAGCCTTAGGGCAAACCTTAGCACAATTTTTTACTAAGTTAGCAATAATGCTGGCATTGATATTGAATAAATCATCACGGGTCATGCCAGGCTTACGAGCTACACCGGCAGGGATGACAACAACATCACAGCCTTCTAAAGCCTTCGGTAAATCATCACCGGTAAAGCCCTCAACACAAACATCAGTAGGGATGTGGCTGAGATCTTTGGCAACACCCGGGGTAAAAGGTGCGACGTCATAGAGGCTGAGCTCAGAACCGGCCGGAAGCTGATTTTTGAGAATCATGGATAAAGGCTGGCCGATACCACCGGCTGCGCCTAAAACTGCAACTTTCATGTGTTACTCCTAAAAAAACAAATCCTTTTCAGTCAGCAGGTTTTTATAAATATCCTGCTCTGATCGTTACTATTATAACAATAATGCGTCATAAGACTTAGAAAAAAAATCTCACAACGCATTTTAATAATAAATTTTCCAACTTTATCTAAATTTTTAAAAATTTTTTATAAAGATTTAGAAAAATCTAATAAAGAATATATTTGATCTTCATGTCCATTTAACACTGAAGCGGCATTAAAGTATTCTTCCACTGTAGGTAAATGACCTAACATAGCGCTTACAGATGCAAGTTCTGCACTGCCTAAATAAACATTTGCGCCATTACCTAAACGATTAGGGAAATTACGGGTAGAGGTAGAAATAACTGTAGCATTATCACGTACTCGTGCTTGATTGCCCATACACAAGCTACAGCCAGGAATTTCAACTCGCGCACCTAATTTACCAAATACAGCTAATAGACCTTCATCACTTAATTCTTGGCGATCCATTCTTGTAGGCGGAGTTAACCACAATCTTACTGGAACCTCTGATTTTTGCTTTGCAAAAATTGTAGCAGCAGCACGATAATGTCCAATATTAGTCATACATGAGCCGATGAAAACCTCATCAATCTTGGTATTAGCTACCTCAGATAATAATCTTGCATCATCAGGATCATTTGGAACACATAAAATAGGCTCTAAAATTTCATCTTGATTGATCTCTAATACATATTCATAGCTACAATCAGGATCTGCTTCAATCAAAACAGGATTTGCTACCCACTCTTCCATAGCCTGAGCTCTTGAAAGTAGAGCTTTAGAATCACCATATCCTTCACGAGCCATCTGCTTTAAAAGAGCAATATTAGATTTTAAATAAGTACAAACAGATTCTTTTCCTAATTTAATTGCACAAGCAGCTGCCGATCTTTCAGCTGAAGCATCTGAAAGTTCAAATGCATGCTCGACAGATAAATCCTCAAGACCTTCAATTTCAATAATCTTACCTGAAAAAATATTTTTCTTGCCTTGCTTTTCTACAGTTAATAAACCCTGTTGCTTAGCAAAATAAGGAATAGCATGAACCAAATCGCGTAAAGTAATACCAGGACGTCTATTTCCTGTAAAGCGTACTAAGATTGACTTAGGCATATCTAAAGGCATCATACCTGTAGCTGCAGCAAAGGCTACCAAACCAGAACCTGCGGCAAAGGAAATACCTAAAGGCATACGAGTATGAGAATCGCCACCAGTACCTACTGTATCAGGTAAGCACATACGATTTAACCAAGAGTGAATTACACCATCACCAGGACGTAAAGCTACACCTCCACGTTCTTGAATAAATTGCGGTAAAGTATGGTGAGTTTTAACATCAACACTCTTAGGATAAGCTGCAGTATGGCAAAAAGACTGCATAACTAAAGAAGCATTAAATTTCAAACAGGCTAGATCAATGATCTCATCTCGAGTCATAGGTCCTGTAGTATCTTGGGAACCAACTGTACTAATTAAGGGTTCACAATATTGACCTGGACGTACACCAGGTAAACCACAAGCTTTACCTACAATTTTTTGCGCACGAGTATAGCCACCTTGAACTTTAACCTCTAAGGCTTTTGCGAAAACCTCACTTGGAGGTAAACCTAAAGCCTTACGAGCACGATTAGTCAAATCTTTACCAATAATCAAACGAATACGTCCACCGGCTCTAACCTCATCTAATAAGGTAGGAGTCTTTGGCTCAAATCTTGTTAAAACCTCGCCACTCTCATGATCACAAAGTTCACCTTCATAAACTTTAAGATCAACAACTTGTCCTTGCTTAAGCTTCTGTACATCACACTCAAGTGGTAAAGCTCCAGAATCCTCTAAAGTGGTATAGAAAATCGGGGCAATTTTACTACCTAAAACTACACCGCCTTCGCGTTTATTCGGCACAAAAGGAATATCCTTACCAATATGCCAAATTAAGGAATTAGCTGCACTCTTACGTGAAGATCCAGTACCTACAACATCTCCTGCAAACAATAAAGGTAAGCCATCAGCTTTTAAACTTTCAATAAATGTCATAGGTCCCTTTACACCTTCACTATCAGGTTTTATATCAGGACGGGAGAATTTAAACATTGCTGTGGCATGTAAAGGAATATCTGGACGAGACCAAGCATCAGGAGCAGGAGAAAAATCGTCAGTATTTATCTCACCTTCGACCTTAAACACTTTTAAAGTCATACACTCAGGGAATTTAGGAGCGTTTATAAACCATTTTGCTTGAGCCCAACTGTCAATAACAGCTTTAGCATAAACATTGCCTTGATTTGCTTTATCTAAAACATCATCAAAAGCACTATAAACTAATAAAGTTTGTTCTAAAGCTTGTTGAGCCTCTAATGCTAAATTATTGTCATCTAAAAGAGCTACAAGGTAAGACACGTTATAACCACCACGCATCTGACCTAACATTTCTACAGCTAATTTTTTATCAATTAAAGGTGATACGCTCTTACCACAAGCTATATCGTATAAAAAGTCAGCTTTAACCTTTGATGATTTATCTACACCTGGATTAACTCTATTCTTTAGGAGATATAAAAAATCCTTATCACTATCTAAAGGAGGCTGTTTTAAAAGTTCACA
>URKL01000190.1 GCA_900548485.1 uncultured Succinatimonas sp. | reverse complement strand
GAGGAAGTCAATAAAAATAAGAAAACCGTATGAACTGGATTATTCTGATTGTTGCCGGATTCTTTGAATCCGGCTTTGCTTTTTGTTTAGGTAAGATGAAAGAAGCGTCAGGTACCGAATGGTATCTATGGGGACTAGGTTTCCTTGTAAGTCTTGCATTGAGTATGATCTTGCTTGCTAAAGCAGTGCAGACTTTACCTATTGGTACAGCTTACCCAGTTTGGACAGGCATCGGAGCTGTAGGTACGGTATTGTTGGGAATAGTATTTTTTCATGAGTCGGCTTCTTTTCTGCGTTTGTTTTTCATAACTACCTTGATAGCCTCCATTGTTGGCTTGAAAATGGTTTCTCATTAGAATGATGTGTATGGATTAGAAGCAAATTGCAAGCTATTGATAAGCCGATAATTAAAAAAAGTGTTCTTTAGGAAATAGCTTGGGATCTCAACCAAATCTAATAAGCGAGAGGGGTAATAATTTGCTAAAATAACCATTCAATTTATAGGAGAAATTTCATATGGCTATAAGCATTGCATTGTATGGTTATGATACTGACATTGGTAAACTTATTATTGAGACCTTAGAAGAGCAAGATTTAGATTTTGCCGATTTCTTTCCGTTATCACCTTTAAATGGTGAGTTTGATGCCGTACAAATTAAACGCCGTAATTATTTTGTTGAGCCTATAAATAAATTTGATTTCTCTCGTGCAGATGTCGCTTTATTTATTTCAACCGCCGATGAAAGCTCTCAATGGGTAAAGAAAGCTCAAGAAGCAGGTTGTATAGTTATTGATAACAGCCATCTTTTCTCAGGAGATGGTCATACTGTAACTATTTCTCCTGAACTTAATGAATATGAGATTAAAGAAGCTATAGCATCTCGTTTAGTTATACCCCCATTAGCTCCGGCCTTACAATTAGCTTTATCTTTAGCACCTTTAGATGACGAATATGGTATTGAGCGTGTAAGTGCAGTATTTTTAGAGTCTGTTTCAGAGCAAGGCCGTTTAGGAACAGAAACCTTAGCTCATGAAACAACTTTATTATTAAATGGTATGAGTGCAGAGCACGATGGTTTTCCGGCACAATTAGCTTTTAATTTACATACTAAGATTGGTGATTTAGAAGAAAACGGCAATACTCGCCATGAAAATATTATAAAGAGTGAAGTTTCAAAACTAATGGGACGTTTTGAAGGTGGTTTTGATGTTACTTGTATTCAAGTACCTGTATTTTATGGACACACCTTATCTGTAACTGTGGATGTAAAGCGTCCGATTAAAGATCAAGCAGAGTTAGAGCAAGTATTTGGTGATTCTGAGTATGTTTCTTTAGCAGAAAAAGATCAGATGTTAACACCAGTTACTGATACTGTAAGTTCACGAGACATAATTATTACTCGTTTAAGACAGCAAAAGCCTCAAAGCAAGACTGTAAATTTTGTATCACTTATGGATAATTCTCGTCGCGGCGAAGCCATTACTTGTGTCAAACTTGCAAAGCTTTTGTCTAAGTTTTTACAAAAATAATTAAAGGAAAGCGGTATGTTGTTTTTAAATAAAACGGTTTTAGCTTTTATAACTAGTTGTTATTTATTAACAACTGCCGCAGCAGGGGATCTTAGTGCAAATCAAGATCCCCTAAATCCAGAACAAGTAGTAGAAAATTCTTTAAATTTTGATAAAACTTATAACAGTAAAATTCGCTACTATCAGGTAAAGAATAATGACACGATTTGGTCAATTGCATCGCAATATATTCCTGATGATAAATCCATAAATGAATATCAAATTATCGCATCTATTTATAGAAATAATCCTAAAGCTTTTGGTGGCGGTAATTTAAATAATTTACATAAAGTAAATCTTAAGATCCCTACAGATGCTGTTATGTCTCTTGAAAAAGAGCGTAGTGGTATGGAATTGATCAAAAAAGGCAAAATTAAATTGCCGGCTTTACCACAAAACAACATATCTCATGTAAATTCTACATCAATACCAAATTTTGATGAAAATAAGCTTAAAAGTGAGAGCAAAATTGTAAGTTCAAATTTTCAAGCTATAAAGATACCAAAAGATCCTTTAGAAGATATAAATCCTCAGAGTTTAAAAAAAGAGGATAACGGTGATTTAAATTCTGTAAATAACTTAGTAGATAGTGATGAAATAAAAAATAATGAGATAAAAACAGAAATTGTAAAACAAGCTTTATCTCAAGAGGTTGTAGAAAATAAAAATGAAGTAACACTTGATACTTTAAATCAAGTTATAGCCCCTCTATCTTCAAAACTTGATACTAAGCTTACAGATTTAAAAAATGAAATTAAGAGCCTTAATGACTCCTATAATGCGAATGAAAAGAAGTCTGAGGTTGCTCAAAAGCAAATTTCAGAGCTTGAGCATAAATATACAGGATCTGTTACCTCTTTAAAGCAAGATTTAACTTATGTAAAGGATAAAATCTCTAAGCTTGAAGGGGAAAATTCTTCATTAAAAGAGCAAGCGCAATACTATAAAGATCAATTATCAAAACTTGAAACTAAATTCCAAGAAAAAGAACAACAATCTTTAGATTACAATAATTTACTACAAAACATCCTCTCAATTGGCAGTATTCTTTTAGCTTTATTATGCTTATTAGTTTTATTAAAAGTTATAAAAAACAATAATCGTAAAGAAAAGGTAAAGGTTATTACTTATACTCAACCGATTATTGAAGAAAAAGCTCAGGAGCCTTTAGTAAAGGATCATGAGCAACAAGATGTTTATGATAAAAAACAAGAAAATGCTAAGGATGAAAGTAATTTTGCAAACTCAGAATCCTTATCAGAACAAACATCTGATATAGATGCTAAAAATAAGACAGATAACAATAAGTTAGATAAAAATAATCTAAATGATAATTTAGATATAAATAATCAAGATAATCCAGAAAATTATAAATCAGATTCGATTACAGCCAATGTAAAGAAAAAGACTAAATCTTTAAGAAAACGTGAACGTCCCTACATAAAAAGTAATAGAGATGAAAGTGATGTAAAAGATGATTTAGCTAAATCAAATCCTAAGATTTCAAGCATAGTTACATCGCAAGAGAAACAAGTTAAATTTGATAAAGAGCAAGATATAGCTATAGATAGAAGTGATCTTGTAAAAAATCTTTATCAAAATGATGATGACTATGAAAATATTGTTGATGAAGAATATGATCCTAGTTATCAGAAATATAAAGATAAATTTGATTTAGCTCAGGTATTTATAGATACTGGCGATATAGATGAAGCTTTGGAAATGCTTTTAGAAATTAAAGAGCAGGCAGATCCTTATTTAGCTAATAAAGCCGAGAGGCTTATTGAACAATATGCTGATCACTAAAGAAATGTATTTAGGCTTAAATGAAAGCCACTTATCAGAAGCTTTGGGATTTAAAGGCACTAAAAAAGCTTTAGATGCCTTTATGCTTTTACAAAAAGAGGCATTAAAAGCAGGATTTTCTTTAGATTTAGCTTCAACTTATCGAAGCTTTTACAGGCAATTACAGATCTTTGAGGATAAGTTTTCATCTAAGCGTCAGACTCTAGATGCCAATGAACAACCTGTAGATATCAGCCATTTTTCTATAGATCAAAAGTGCGAAGCTATTTTACGTTTTTCAGCAATTCCTGGGATGTCTCGTCATCATTTTGGTACGGATTTTGATATTTATTCAAAAAGTCTTTTACCATCTAACTGCAGATTACAGCTGACAGCGTATGAATATGATGAGGGTAATTATTTTTATCCCTTAGAACAATGGCTTTCTCAAAATCTTGAAAAATTTGGTTTTTATAGGCCATTTATGGGAGAGTCTTTAATTGCCAATGAGCCTTGGCATATTTCTTTTAAAGAAGAGGCATTAGCGTATATTGATTCTTATGATATTGAAGAGTTAATAGCTCTTTTACGTTTACAAGACCGTCCTTGGCTAGCTTATATTGAAAAAAAAATTAAAACTTATGGCAAAGCACTTTTAGGAAATACTTAGAGTTAATCTTTTTATCAAAATTTAGATCTACAAAACCTTGTATTTAAGTTTAAGAAAGTAGTGGGATGATTAGAAAAATGAAATTTTTTTAATCTCTTGTGTATGCTGTTCTATATATTGCTTAATAATTGAAATAGATTAACTTTCACAACTACCAGTAAAATAAGCTTTAGACTTTTGTACTTTCTCCTAAAGTTTCTGACATGTAGTCGGATAATTCTTTTTACGAATTAGCAAACTTTTAGTGCCTT
>URKL01000189.1 GCA_900548485.1 uncultured Succinatimonas sp. | reverse complement strand
GGGACTATTTCACTCTTCTATTCGAAGTGCTTTTCACCTTTCCTTCACAGTAAGCCTTAGACGTTCTTAAAAAATTTTTTAAAAACTAAAAGTGAAAAATTATATTAAGAAAAAAGTTTTCAAAAAAGGCTCTGTATCTTGACAAAAACGTGAAACAGAGTATCTTATTCACTGTTAATTTTTTTTTCAATTGTTACACTACGGGTGACATAAACTATGACTATTAAAGTTGGTATTAATGGCTTTGGCCGTATTGGTCGTTTCGTATTCCGCGCTTCTATCTATCGTCCGGAACTTGGCATTCAGGTTGTCGGTATCAACGACCTTCTCCCGCCTGACTACATGGCCTATATGTTAAAGTATGACACCATGCACGGCGCTTTCAACGGCAGCGTTGAAGTTAAGGATGGCAATTTAGTTGTTAACGGCAACGAGATTCGTATCACCGCTGAGCGTGATCCTGCCAACCTCAAGTGGGGCGACATCGGTGCTGACTACGTAGTTGAGTCCACCGGTTTCTTCTTAACCGATGAGTTGGCCCGTAAGCACATTCAGGCTGGTGCTAAGCGCGTTGTTATGTCTGCTCCTTCTAAGGATGCTACCCCGATGTTCGTAATGGGCGTTAACAACAACACCTATGCAGGTCAGGATATCGTTTCTAACGCTTCTTGCACCACTAACTGCTTAGCTCCTTTAGCTAAGGTTATCAATGACGAGTTCGGCATCGAGCAGGGCTTAATGACCACCGTTCACTCTACTACTGCTACTCAGCGTACTGTTGACGGCCCGTCCTTAAAGGATTGGCGTGGTGGTCGTGGTGCTGCTGGCAACATCATCCCTTCCTCTACTGGTGCTGCTAAGGCTGTTGGTAAGGTAATTCCTTCCTTAAATGGCTTATTAACCGGTATGTCTATCCGTGTTCCGACCTTAGACGTTTCTGTTGTTGACTTAACTTGCTCCTTAAAGAAGGGTGCTTCTTACCAGGAAATCTGTGAGGCTGTTAAGGCCGCTGTTGCTGGTCCTATGAAGGGCATTATGGATTACACCGACGAAGCAGTTGTTTCTTCTGACTTCTTAGGCAACACCCACACCTCCATCTTCGACGAGAAGGCTGGTATTGCTTTAAATGACAAGTTCGTCAAGTTAGTTTCTTGGTACGACAACGAGATCGGTTACTCCAACAAGGTCTTAGAGCTCATCAAGTCCATGGAGCAGATCAAGCCGTTATAATTTAACGCTTAATCTAAGAATTTTTAAGGGTGACTTAGGTCACCCTTATTTATTTGCGCATCTAAAAAAACTTATTTCTTATAAATAAGAAATAAGTTTTTTTATCATCTTAACTTTTGTTTTTTGCACTTAAATTATAAATAGCCAGCTTATTATTTATATAATTTTATATTTCTCCCCAAGACTTGCTCTCTTTATCAATTTAGGGAAAAGCTCAATTTTTTTAATCCTCATAGTAGGATCTACAATATGCTGATAAAGTAAATTAGCAGCTTGAGTTCCTAAAGCTGTTTTTCTTTGATGAACAGTAGTTAAAGGTGGCCACATGGTGGCTGCAGCTGCAATATCATCATAACCAGCAACTTTTAGATCTTGAGGAATGCGGATATTATGATCATGACAATAACCAATAACAGCTAAAGCTACAGTGTCGTTAATTGCAAAAATTGTATCCGGATTATTTTTTAATAAATCTGGCACAGCCTTATAAGCCTCATCATATGTAGGCATGATATGTTTTACATCAATAAAAACATCTTTTTTACCAGCTTCCTCCAAAGTATCTATACAAGCACGCATTCTTTCTTTGGTAGTGAAAACGTTAGCAGCCCCCATTAATAAAGATAATCTTTTCGTCCCTACTTCAGGAGAGATCATATGCTTTATAAGATCACAAGTTCCTGAATAATTATCATTGGCTACACAGGATACTTGCTTAGATATTGGGTTATCTAAACAAACTACCTTAATATCCGCATTCAAAAAAGGATTTAAATCTTCTTCTTTTGCGGTAACCGATAAAAAAATTACACCTTTTACTCCATAAGAACAGAGCATATGAATGTAATCTTTTTCTATTTTTGCATCTCTATCTGTATTACAAAGAATAATGCTGTAATCTTTTTCTTTAAAAAAAGAAGATACTCCTTTTGCTATAAAAGAATAATAAGGATTGGTGATATCAGGAAGAATCAATCCAATCATATTTTTTCCTTCAGCAGATTGACTACGATCAGAATTTTTAAAATATGACATAGCCTCAGCTACAGCAAATATTTTATTCTTCAAATCATCTGATACCCCTTTTTGATTATTAAGGGCACGGGATACCGTAGAAGGGTTTACACCACATTCATTTGCAATATCTTTAATCGTAATCAATCTTGTGTACCTTCAAAGTTAAAATAATTTCTAAATATTTAAATTTTGTTTACAGGACAACGAAGTTTTTGTCCAAATACTGCTCTAACAGCTTCTTGCGCACATTTGGTTTTTAGATCTGATGCAGACTCTACTGAATACCAAGCAATATGCGGAGAAAAAATAATATTTGGGGCATTGCGTAAATTACTATTATCTGGCAACGGTTCCTTGCAAGTAACATCAATTCCAGCTCCGCTAAGTTTGCCTGAAATTAAAGCTTCAGCTAAATCATCTTCATTTACAAGACCGCCACGGGATACATTGATAAAAATGCTTCCATTTTTCATTAAATCAAAACAGGACTTATTCATGAAAGCATGATTTTCAGGGTTCAAGCCACAATGTAATGATATTACGTCTGAATTTTTTAAAATTTCATCTTTAGATACGATTTTTATGAAATCATATTCAGGATTATCTTTAACAGATGATGTATCAATATCATATCCTAAAATACGGCATCCAAAAGCATTAGCTCTTTTCGCAAAAGCTTTTCCGATTCTTCCTAAACCATAAACACCTACTGTCATAGTAGACATTCTATGAATAGGAGCCATTTCAGAAAAATCCCATTTTTTATTTACAACCTGATCGTTTGATTTTACCACTTTTCTTATACAAGCCAACATCAATGCCATGGCCTGATCTGCAACTTCAAAAGTTCCATAATCAGGAACATTGCAAACATGAACACCATACTCAGAAGCTGCTTTTAAATCTACATTATCAACCCCCACACCATAACGTACGATGCATTTAACCTCAGGAAGATTTTTAAATACATGTGCTCCAAGCGGGGTATATTGATTTAATAGAACAACAGCACCTTTACATTTATCTACAACATCCTGTTCAGTTTTACATTGTTCTATTTTAAAATCAGAGATGCCTGCCTCTTTTAAAACATTTTCTTCCTCAGTCATTGACTCGTGATCGCAATCTGTCCAAACAACACGGAAAGTCATTTTTTGCTCCTTTTTTTCCAATTTGAAAAAGTACCATCATTAAAACAAATCCTATAAAAAAAATATATTACCTTTAATCAATTTTGAGACATTGCGCAAACATTGCGCATATTATTTTTAAATAATCAGAAAAATATTGCTTATAAAAATCTTTTGTTTTTATAACATATTGATATATAAAAATATTTTTACAAACAATGCAATTTAAGCTTTTTTTACAACTAAATTTTATAAAAAATAGATATGCATCAAACTTTTTTATAATGCGCAAAATATAATATATTCATGCGTTATTTAAAAACAAATATTGCACAATCAACGCAAGACAAAAAAACAAATTTAGATAAATAATCGGAGCAAATCTATGGATTGTCATCAATTTAAAGAAATTGCGAAACAATTGCGCAAGAATGTTCTTGAAGCAATTTATTATGGAGGAAGTGGCCATCCGGGAGGATCTTTATCCTTAGCGTCCAGGCAGCCCATACCCACGGCTTTTCATGCTGTCCGCTGTTTCAATCGCACTCTCCAAGCTCCAGGTCACCATAATGGAGAGGATCGTAATTGCATTGCGAAGCCGCCGGAGCACCCCACCATTAGAGACCGAAATCTGGGAGTTCCTCGACCGGATATGGACCGTGATGTGCGAGACCATCGACCGCGGGCTGAACAACGACGGCGTACTGCCCGGAGGCCTGAAAGTCGCCCGCAAGGCCTCGACCTACTGGGTCAAATCGAAAAGCTATACCGATTCGCTCTCCTCGCGCGCCAAGATTTACGCCTACGCGCTGGCCACCTCCGAGGAGAACGCTTCGGGCGGAACGGTCGTAACGGCCCCCACCTGCGGGTCGAGCGGCGTCATGCCCGCGGTGCTCTACC
>URKL01000188.1 GCA_900548485.1 uncultured Succinatimonas sp. | reverse complement strand
TCCCGCTCTGGTTATCTGCTCTCTGGACAACGGCTTTAACGATATCTCCAGCCTGCCCCGGTAATAACACAAGGAATACGTGATTCATGGAAAGCTTTTTCTAGAGATCGTGACTGAAAATTACTGCGATATAGTACGGCATAATCAGACCATTTTCTCTTTGTTAAATATTGATTACCTAGAATCTCAGAGGCAACACGCTCACTTTCAGCATTTTCATCTTCAAGAGAAATAATTCTTATTGGACTTCCCTCATCATGCTGATATGAATAGAGGTGTTTTGAATAGAGGTGGGGGTTATGTGCAATCAGAGCATTAGCACAATTTAAAATGTTTGGTGTAGAACGATAATTCTCTTGTAATTTAATTACCTTAAGGTTTTTAAAATCAATACTTAAGGTTTTGATATTTTCTGGACGAGCCCCTCTCCAAGAATATATGGATTGATCGTCATCACCAACTACAGTGAAACGCTTATAAATTTCAGTCAGCATGCATAAAAGCTTATATTGAGTTTCATTGGTGTCTTGATATTCGTCAACTAAAACATATTTAAAGCATTGATTCCATCTTTTTCTAGCGTCAAGATCTGTTTTTAAAAGTAGCGAGGGCATAAAAATCAAATCTTCAAAATCTACAGCATTACAAGCTTTAAGAAATGCTTGATAACGTTGATAGATTTGAGCATGAGCTGTAGTTTGATTGAGATCTTCTGGAGCTAAAAGTTGGCCTTTCCATAAGGAAATCTTTTCTAATGCCTCTAATGTTACATTTTTTTCGTTACTATCTACAGTTAAGAGGGGATGATGATCTCTTATGATGTCACGAACAATTTTAAAAGTATCAAATTGATCAAAAAGAGAAAAGTTTGTTCCTAATCCAAAATATAGATGTTCTTTTCTTAAAATTGTTAAACCTAGAGAGTGAAAGGTACAAACAGTTAAACGCTTAGCCACATCAGCACCAATTTCAGCAGTGACACGCTCGCGCATTTCTGTGGCAGCTTTATTTGTAAATGTTAAAGCACAGATAGTTTCTGGTAGAAAATTATGTTTTTTGATAAGACTTACTATCTTAGTAGTAATAACACGGGTCTTACCTGAACCAGCTCCGGCTAAAACTAAGGTAGGGCCTTCAATATAATCAACAGCCTCTTGTTGATTTTGATTAAGTTTCATCAAATTTGGATGTAAAAAACACTGTTTGCAAACAGTGACTTATACACCGCTCTCCTTTATAAATTTCTTTAAGTACTAAAGCGATATTTTCTGTATAATTTGGCGCATATCGCTAGGTTTTATTAATTTTAATGATCAAATAAGTCCGTATTGGTGTTTTTAAGCACTAAATAGATTAAAGAAATTTTTCTCTAAATTAGGGTGTAAATATTTGATTAATTTTTATTAAATTTAGTCAAATTTTTTTATAAAACTTACAGGGAGACCTTGAGCATTTATAGTGGTACATTTAAAAGCACCTTCAGCGGTTAAGCTTATTTCAAGATTTTGTAATGATAAAGATTCTACTTTTGAAGAAACATCGGTATTTCCTAATAAGATAATCGGCCGTTTTAATGAATCTGTAAGCATATTTAAATAACGAGCCAGACGCAAAGTTTCTTTAAGCTCAAAAGTAAGAGCATCTACTATTATGATATCAGGTAAACTACCTTTAACACCGCAGGCATTAAGTTTATCTTTAATTTCATTTAGTATATCTTCACCACTTATTTCTAAAAAGTGGGCTTTATTTTCTTGGGAGGGGATATATTTTGTCTCAAGATTTTGGCATTGCCATCTATCAGAGAGATAAAGTAAAGAACATAGGCTCTTATTTAAGATATTCGCAAGTAATAATCTTAAAGCTATGGGGCGACCACACCATGTATAAAGATTTGCGCTAAGCTTAAGAGATAATAAATCTTCAGGTAAATTGATATAAAGAGCGTCATTTTTAGGATTTAAATCCTCAATTAAATTTAAATTTAAAAGTTGCTCTAAATTATTGAGGCGAATTTCAAAGTTCTGAGGATCCTGGCATAGAGCTTCATTAGGATCTTTATAAGGAAAAGCCAGATTTATCTCTTTATAGGGAATTTGCATTTGGTAGAAGGCAGAAGCAAGCATTCTACTAGCCTCTCCTCCACTTTTATCATTATCAAGGCATATGTAAAATATGTATTCACCTTTGATAGTGCGTATTAAGTCAAGAAGTCTGGAAACATTTCCAACTCCACCTAAAGCAATAGCTCGATAACCTAAACTTTCAAGACTTAAGGCATCAAATTCCCCTTCAGTAATAAAAATTTTGCCACCAATTTCTAGAGCCTGTGCATTAAAGATTTCACATAAACCTTTTGCACGGAAACGTTCCTTGTCATAGGGATCTGTATTGCGGATCCTATAACCTTTAGTTCCATAAGGTAAAATGGCGGCCTTCCAGTAGATTTTATTATTAAGTTTATCAATGCCTACTAAACATTGCTCGTCATATCCTAGATTGAAGCGTTTTATGACTTCATCAGAGATTCCTCGTTGCCTGAAATAGTCAGTATTTGAACTATTCATTGCGCATTGACTTATATATTCAGAAAAATCTGGACGAAAATCATCTTTATTTAAGCTGTTAAATAAGCCTGCATGATTATTAAAGCTATTAATCCTTTGTACCGAAGCAGAATTGAAACGATCTCGGCTAAAAACCATGTTTTGCTCAGGAGCAGGATTGCCAAAAGATATATCTCTTGGGGAGGGGATTTTTCCGTGTTTTTGTAATTTAGAAAATAGAGGATTTTTAAATGGAGAAGAGCTGTCTGCTTCATCTTCAAAAGAAAGCTCATTTTTTACTTCAAAATCATCCGCAAATTCAAATTGTGGTTTTTGTGGATAGTTATTTAAAGCTATAAGCAGAGATTCATTAACTGGGCCTAAAAAGAGCTCATGGGCTTTAATGAACTGCTCTTTGAAATTATTTAAATGATATTGAAAGCCTAAAAGATCAAAAATATTATATGATGCTTTGCAATTAAAGCATCTTACAGTTAGAGTATTAGGGTCATAGCTCATGGTTGGGAGCTTGTCGTGATCCTGAGGGTTGATGCAATAAAACTTAGAGGCAGGATTAAGCCCTTTTGCGCGCAAATAGTCAGGAAGTTTGCCTTTTAAAAAGGTAATTTTTTGTTCTAAGTTATTATCAAACATGTAAAATCCTTAACAGGAAACTATTTTCTTTATGATCCAGGCTGCTAAATTAAGACCTGCGCAAGCAGTTACAGCCATTGAAGCACCAAATGCAGGTAAATCTCCATTCATATATTCTTGTTTAGGAGCATAAATCGGTGTTTCTGTGGAGTAAGTGCAAGTTATATGCATTTTTGCTCCACCTTTAGGGTAACCATAATTGCGACGAAGTTCTTGGCGGAGCTTAGAGATGAGAGCATCTCCGGTAGCTTCAGCTAAGTCGCCTAGTTTTAAAGCTTGTGGATTAATTCTGCCACCAGCTCCTCCTGAAACAATAAATGTTTTATTGTGTTTATAAAGATAATCTACAACAGCTGCTTTTGCTTTTAAATCATCAATACATTCACAAATATAATTAGGACAATTCTCTAATTTTACGTCAATGTTGTCTACAGTTAATAAGCTAGTATCAACTTTAAGGTTTAATTTTGGATTTATTTGTTTTAATCTTTCGCCTAATATTTCAGCTTTATATTTTCCACAGGTGGTGGAAAGAGTATGCAGTTGGCGATTTGAATTAGTAATTTCAATTATATCAGGATCAATTAAAGTTAACGAACCAATACCACTTCTGCAAAGTGCTTCTGTACACCAAGATCCTATACCTCCAACCCCAATAATTAATACGGAAGCCTTTTTAAGACGGTCAAAACCTTCCTCTCCATAAAGAGCTCGAATTCCGCGGAAAGCTTCATTTTCTTTAAATTGCATAATTAACCTTATTTATTATGGAGTTAAAAAATATTTTAAACAGTTATATTGAATTTAAATAAGTCCAAATATACTAGATATTCTACAAATTTTTAGTTGCGGATGAAAATTTTCTTGATATAATATGCCACACAGGTTCTGTTTAGAGATTATTGTTAATTATGATCCCGTAGCTCAGTTGGATAGAGTATCGGTTTCCGAAGCCGGTGGTCATGAGTTCGAATCTCATCGGGATCACCAATGCGAAAGTGGCGAAATTGGTAGACGCGCTAGCTTCAGGTGCTAGTACCGCAAGGCGATGGCGGACATACTTGGGCAGAGCCTGTGCTTCGTGCAAAA
>URKL01000187.1 GCA_900548485.1 uncultured Succinatimonas sp. | reverse complement strand
GGGTGCGCCTATTTCAATTATTAAATAATATATAGAACAGCAGAACACACCGGATTAGAAAAATTTCATTTTTCTAATCGACACACTACATCCTTAAACTTAAGTACGAGGTTTTGTGTGCCCAAAATTTGATAATCGTGCCAAAATTTTTTTCTGATTATCAATTAAACAAACACTAAAGACACATACAAAATTAACTAAATTTTACAATTTGACCATTTTTTACTTATCAAAAGCTGAAACTTTTTTTAACGACATATCTTAAATTTTAAGTAAATACATTCAAAAAAAGACTATCAATCTAAGCCCCTGTGTTAAAATAGCTTCAACTTTTACAATATAAAGAGCTTTAGAGGAAATTTAATGAGTGCTTTAGTTTTAGGTCACAAAAATCCAGATACCGATTCCATCGTTGCAGCTTTAGCTGCTAGCTACTTGCTCAAGGCTCGTGGTTTTGATGTTGAGGCTTGTGCTCAGGGCGAACTCGCCCCAGAGAGCGCCTTCGTTTTAGAGCGTTTTAAGCTTGCCGCTCCTAAAATTGTTCATGAAGTTGCCGATCGTGATGTATGGTTAGTTGACTATTCTGATTTAGCTCAGGCTCCAGATGATTTTGCTAAGTGCCGTCTTTTAGGTATTTTCGATCACCACAAATTAGGTGATGTTACCTCTGATACCCCGCTTGAGTGCTGGATTCAGCCTGTAGGTTGCTCTAATACCATTTTAAAGATGGTTTGTGACTTCTACAAAGTTGAGATCCCCTCTGACTTAGCTGGTGCTATGTTATGTGCCATTTTATCTGACACTGTTCTCTTCAAGAGCCCGACCTGCACTGAGATGGATAAAACAGCTGCCGCTCAATTAGCTGAAATTGCTGGCATCAGCGATCTCAATGCTTTAGGTATGGAAATGTTCAAGGCCAAATCCAACCTCAATGCCTCTCCACGTGATTTAATCTTCCGTGACTTCAAGGATTTTGATATGGGTGGTAACAAGATCGGTATCGGTCAGTTAGAGCTCATCTCCCTTGATATGATTACCCCTGAACTCAAGGCCTCTTTAGTATCCAAGTTAGCTGAGGTTAAAGCTGAAGGTCGCCACAGTGCTGTTTTAGTTTTAACTGATATTATGAAAGAAGGCTCTGAGGTTTTAGTAGCCTCTGATGAAGCTGCTAAGGTCTTAAATGCTTTAGGTGCAAGTGAAGATAATACCTGGTTACCAGGTGTTATGAGCCGTAAGAAGCAGGTTGTTCCACCGCTTCAGCAAACCTTTAAGGCTTAATTCATTTTTTTAACGATAAGCCAGGGTTAGCCCTGGCTTTTTCAATTTAGAGATTATGAGCAATAAAATTCCTAATATTGGTCTTGTTTCCCTAGGTTGTGCTAAAAATTTAGTCGACTCCGAGCGCCTGACCTCCGCTCTTATCGCTATGGGATATGAAATCCAAAACGATTACGAAAAATGTGATGTCGTAGTCGTAAATACCTGTGGCTTTATCGGACCTGCAATTGAAGAATCAATGCAAGCTATTGGTGAGGCTTTAGATTATGCCCGTAAGGTAATTGTTACTGGCTGTTTAGGAGCTAGAGCCCATTTGATTATGGATCGCTATCCTCAAGTTGCCGCCGTCTATGGCCCAGGTATGCGAGCTTCAGTTATACGTGGCATCATAAATTTAGTAGGCCATCCTCCTGAGAGTGCACGCCAAAAGGTTAGATCCTCAGGTGTATTATTAACTCCTCCTCATTATGCCTATGTAAAGATTGCCGAAGGTTGCCGCCATCATTGCTCATTCTGTATTATTCCTATGTTACGTGGACCTTTACGCTCACGTAATCCTGAATTAGTTCAAAATGAATGCTTAGATCTCGTCCGCCGTGGTGTTAAAGAATTACTTATTATTGCCCAAGACTCAAGTGACTATGGTTTCGATCTCAAACCTAAAAGCTCCCTATCTGAGCTTTTAAGAAAAGTTGGTGAGTTTAAGCGTTGGGTTAGAGTTCATTATGTCTACCCAAGTGCAGAGGCTGATAATCTTGTGGAATTGATGGCTGAAGGTTTAGTCTTACCTTATTTAGATGTACCATTACAGCACGTCAATCCGCAGATTTTGCGTTCAATGAAACGTCCTGGCAATATTGATAAGACATTAAGAGCAATTGAAAAATGGCGTTCTATCTGCCCTGATATTGCTATTCGCTCTACCTTTATTACAGGTTTCCCTGGTGAAACTGAATCTCAATTTAATGAGTTATTAGATTTCCTTAAAGAGGCTAAACTTGATAGAGTTGGTTGCTTCCCGTACTCTGATGTAGACGGAGCCGCCGCTAATAATTATTTAAATCCTGTAGATGAGGAATTGCGCGAAGAACGTTGCGGTATTCTCATGAATTTACAAGCTGAGATCTCAAAGCAGAAACTTGCCTCTCGTATAGGTAAGGAATACCAGGTTTTAATTGATTATGTCGATGATGAAGGTAATGCTGTGGGACGCTCTAAGTATGAGGCTCCTGATATCGATGGTGTTATTACTATTGAAAAGACTCGTGGCTTACGTGCAGGTGACTTTGTAAGAGCAAAGATCATCTCAAGCTCAGAGCACGATCTACAAGCTAGCCTTATAAGTCAAACTGAATCTTCAATTGCCTTTAAAAAGGCTTAAAAAACAAAAGCCCCCAAAATTACTTTCAATAATGGGGGCTATATCAAATTTAAAAATTATTATCTTTCAATCTTTAAGGCTTTTAATCCTAAGAAAGGAGCCTTTTTAGAACCTAGTTCTTCTTCAATGCGAATTAAACGGTTGTACTTAGAGACACGATCAGATCTGCTCATAGAGCCAGTTTTAATCTGTCCGCAAGCTGTACCTACAGCCAAATCAGCAATGGTAGTATCCTCAGTCTCGCCTGAGCGATGAGAAACTACTGCTGTATAGCCGGCATCCTTTGCCATCTTGATTGCTTCTAAGGTCTCAGTTAAAGAACCAATCTGATTGAATTTAATTAAGATAGAATTAGCAATTCCCATCTCAATACCCTGCTTTAAGATCTTAGTATTAGTTACAAAGAGATCGTCTCCTACAAGCTGAACCTTTTTGCCTAAAACCTCTGTCTGATGCTTAAAGCCCTCAAAATCAGTTTCATTTTGACCATCTTCAATAGAAACAATCGGGTACTTAGAAACTAATTCATTGAGGTAATCGGTAAACTCATATGAGGTTAAGCTCTTACCTTCACCTGAAAGATTATATTTTTGCGATTTTGCATCATAAAACTCAGAAGAAGCACAATCCATAGCTAAGGTAATATCCTTACCAAAGATATAGCCGGCCTTCTCTACAGCTTCTTTAATGCAATTAAAGGCCTCTGCATTTGAGGACAAATTAGGAGCAAAACCACCTTCATCACCAACGGCAGTATTGAGGCCACGGGCTTTTAAAACTGAAGCTAAGGCATGGAAAACTTCAGATCCCATACGTACAGCCTCACGTAAGTTTTGTGCACCCACAGGCTGAATCATAAATTCCTGAATATCAACATTATTATCAGCATGCTTACCGCCATTTAAAATATTCATCATAGGCAGAGGCATGGCATACTCACCAAAAGTACCATTTATTTTAGAAATATAAGCATATAAAGGTAAGTTTTCAGATTGAGCTTGAGCCTTTGCAGTAGCTAAAGATACAGCTAATATTGCGTTAGCACCTAAGACACTCTTATTCGGAGTACCATCAAGAGCTATCATAACCTCATCTATTTCTTTTTGACAAGCAGCATCCATGCCAACGAGTTTTGAGGCAATCTTTGTGTTTACGTTCTCTACAGCCTTTAATACACCCTTGCCACCATAACGCTTGCTATCGCCATCACGTAGCTCTAAAGCCTCTTTAGAGCCAGTAGATGCACCTGATGGAGCGGCGGCTGTACCAAAAGAGCCGTCCTCTAAATAGACATCGGCCTCAACAGTCGGGTTACCACGTGAATCTACAACTTCGCGAGCTAATATTTTTACAATCTTAGACATTTACTTTCCTTATCATCATTAAAAGTTAGCTTAAGCTAACAAACTGCAATAAGTATAACAGAATTAGTTAGCATATGTTAACCTTTAATATGATTATTTTACTCACAAGGATATTTTCTTGAATAATAAGTAAAATTTAAAAGAAAGAGACTTTAGATATCTGTGATATCCAACTACGATATTCCTTAATATATGCGATTGTTTTAAGAGAAATGATTAATAACAAGATAAAAGTACTAAAGAGGATAGCTTATGGTTTTAGGGATAAT
>URKL01000186.1 GCA_900548485.1 uncultured Succinatimonas sp. | reverse complement strand
CCCACTACATCCTCGCACTGAAGTACGAGGTTTTGTGTGCCTAAAATTTGATAAAATTTTATTTATTGATGATTTTTTAGCCAATGGCAAAGCGGTTTTAGGTATTTTAGATCTAGCCAAACAAGCTCATGCTGAAGTTATAGGAATGGGATTTTTGATTGAAAAGGCCTTTCAAAAAGGCGGAGAGCTTCTAAAATCTCAGGGCATAAATATTGAATCCTTAGCTACAATTGCCTCTCTTGATGAATGCAAAATTACCTTAGCTTGATTCTACTTAGTACAAAAATTGGCCTGTTTAGAAAAAAAACTTAAATAACAGTTTATGCAGGCCAAAATTTTGCGTTTATTTACTAAATTTCTCTTTAAGCTCAGCTAATCTTGCAAAAGGATTCTCTTTATTAGTATCAATTTTACCAAAACTCCAAGCAGAGTCTTCCTGACACTCAGGATCACCTTCTTCATGTTTAGGTACAAAAGGAATTTCTAACATTAAACAATCTTCAAGGAAGTTTAATAATTCAAACTGACCTTGTTCGTTTAATTCAACTAAATCTAATTTATCTTCAATTCTTAAACTACAAGCCTTTTGCTTATCTGGAGTTGAACAAAAATCAGAAGTTAAAACCTCTTTAAAATCTTTACCACAACGCTGACAGGTAAAGACAACCTCGCAACTAATCTCACCTTCAATAGTGTTTAAACCTTGCATATCTCTGAAAAAATGAAACTTTACATGAGCTGGAGCTGCAATTTTAGTACAGCAGTCACTCAAGCGAGGTAATAAGTTTTGCGGAATATCAGTTTCATACTGTAATCCCTGCTCTACAGCTTGAACAAAATCAATACATGCAGAAAAAGCAAGTGAACTCATTAAAAACTCTCCTCAAATTGCGTCTTTTTAAAGCTATGACTAATTATCAAGATAATTAGTCAACATACTAATATTAGGTAATAAAGCATCTGGATTTAAGGTCTTTAAAGCATCCCCACTCCAAACACCACTTTGAACTCCTAAAGCATAAGCTTGAGCATTTTGAAACATCAAAATGTCTAAAGAAGCATCACCTACTCCTAAAGTATCTTTAGGATCGATGCCTAAACGCTCACAGACTTTATACATCATCGCCGGATTAGGTTTAGAAGGAACTTCATTACCTGATGCTAAAGCATCACAATAATCACCTAAGAAAGTACCTTCGATAGTTCTTAACATACCAGTACGACTACGTCCTGAAGCAAAACCAATCTTGATATTACAATCCTTAAGCTTTCGCATCAGCTCCTGTGTACCTGAGAACAGATGGTCTTCAACAAAACTTGGTGTTGAAATAAAGATTTCTCGATAATGAGCAGTTACCTCTTTACCACGACTTTTATGCTCAGCAGGTAATAAACTTGTAAGACCTTCGGAGAGTTCCAAACCGATGGTTCCCATAATGGCATGATCGTCAGGTTGAGGAAGTCCCTCTTCTGCAAAAGTTTTATGAGTACAAGATAAGATAGTGCCGATACTATCGGTTATAGTGCCATCTAAATCAAAAATAACCGCTTTAACCTTTCGCATTAATGAATAAAGCTTGTCATCCTCAATTAAATCGCGTCTACCACTGACAAAGTCCATCTTAGGCCTCTTCTGTTTTAACTATATGCAAAGCATTAACAGCATCTTGAAGTTCGCAAGGTAATGGGGCTTCGACCTTTAAAATCTTACCATCAGCTGGATTTTGGAATGTAATTTTAAAGGCATGTAAAAACATACGCTTTAAACCTAAGTCATGTAATCTTGCGTTAAAATCTTTATCACCGTACTTATCATCATTACCAACAGGATGCTTAAGATAAGCACAATGCACACGGATCTGGTGGGTACGTCCTGTATGAGGCAATGCTGCCACTAAGGTAGCATTATCAAGATTCTCTACAATTTCAAATCCTGTTGCTGAGGGCATCCCACGTTTGAAATCTACAGTAACCATACGCTCACCTGAACGTAGCTCATTACGAATCAAAGGAGCCTCTAAAAGCTTCATCTTACGATCCCATTTACCTGGCACTAAGGTTAAATAGCGTTTTTTGACAATACGCTGTCTAAATTGCTCATGTAAATGTCTCAAAGCAGAACGACGCTTAGCCACAATCAAGCAACCTGAGGTATCACGATCTAAACGATGGGCTAATTCTAAAAATCTCTGCTCAGGTCTTAAAGCTCGCAAAGCTTCAATTAAACCAAATTCAATACCACTACCACCATGAGCAGCTAAACCAGAAGGTTTATCAACTACTAATAAATCGTCATTTTCAAAAAGAATACGCTCTTGCAGATCTTGAACTAAATGCAAATTTGAGGATGGAATAGTTACAGGTCCTGAACTAACCCGCATTGGAGGTAATCTAATATCATCTTGATCTTGAAGCTTATAAGAGGGACTAACTCTCTTACCATTAACGCGTACCTCTCCACGCCGCAAGATCCTGTAAATCATGCTTCTTGGTACGCCCTTTAATACTCTTGCTAAATAATTATCCAAGCGCTGTCCCACATCATCAGCCTCGGCCTTTTTATGGCTTACACCAAAACTCTGAGTTTCATTTGCTGTCATTATTTTTCCTCTTTTTCTGGCCGTATATTCTAACTGAAAAAGCAGATTTAACCTGACAAAATCAGGAAAAAAGCGCTATTTAATTGCTTTATTCTTTTTTTTGTAGACTTTTTACTTTATTTAAATGAGCTCTTACAATGTTTTTATCACTGCTATTGCGTTTAAATTTACTTAAGATAGCCATCAAGCTCTCAAATTTATAATCAATTTTTACCTGACTGTTCATAAGTTTATTTAAAAAAGGCTCAAGTTGTCTTTTATATACTAAAAAACAGCCTTTATCCAAATTATTGAGACTTTTAATCTCACAATCACCATCAAAAATTATCACTGAATAGAAATTCAAATTAGGATAAGCTCTAAATTGATACTTTAAAGCGCGAATATGACCTGCATTTTGAAAAAATGGATTATAAAAATGATATTTATCTTTGCCATAAGCTAAAACCTTAGTCCATACTCGACTTTTGCCATTGGCAAAGATCCAACCTGAATAATTTTTGACCTCAAAAACAATAATACCAATTGTGGTTATAGCCAAAATATCGATCTGCGCATAGTCACCAGAACTACGTTCAACATAGAGATTATAAAAAACCCTATCTTTACCAAAATAGCTTTTTAACTGACGATATATAGCTAATTCGGCACTAATCCCTTTTTCTCTAGCAATTTTCTTTTGTTTTTTGACTTTAGCCAGAGATTTTTTATTTACAGTGATTTTTTTTGATGCTTTCTTTAATTTTTTTAAACTATAAAAATTTTTAAAAAAAGCTTTACAGATATTTAGAACAAAAATGCGTTTAAATACCCCTAAATGATTGGCTTTATTAGTAACTTTAGTACTACCTTTATCTCTAAAAGATGAGATTACAGCCCTTATACTTAAGATCAAAGATAGAAAAGAAAAAAAAGCAATCCATAAAATCAGATTATCGATAAACATCAACAATGAATTACCTTATAGATTTTTGACATTCTTCTCCACATAACTCCACCTTCACAGACATTGTGGCAGAACTTACCTACAAATGTCGGCAAGTTCAGCAATCATCAGAATCTTGACTGCCTCCCTTTCTAAAGCAAAGGGATCCCATGTCTTACATTACTGTCTAGCATCAGATCTTTCGCTGTACTGACTCTTTTGAAAGTTCACTTCCTAATCTAGCCTAGCAAGAGCTGCCATAAGGATATTTCCCACTGCGTTTTCATATACATTGGCTGTATATCCACAATTTGTACCGCAAAAGACTGCCTATGAAAGGCCATTATCTTTTGATATATGTCCGCATTTTAGAACTTACTGCTCATATTCTTGGGATTTATATTTAAGTTTTCAACTCATAGCGTGGCTGTTGTTTATTTTTGATATCTGTCAATTGCGACCTTAGTATAGCTAATATATGAAAAAAAACAGAAGTTTTTCTCATCAAACATTAAAGTTATAGTCTAAATATTCTTCTGATTTTTATGGTTAAATATCAACGAAAAGTATTTACTTCAACGATTTTAAACAAGCTTTTAGGAATATTCTCTTTTGTCTGTTCTTGATTTGAATCTCAATTAGTTAAATTTGCTGGAGAAGAAGCTTCTATACAGCTACGGGTCATTTATCCTCCAAAAATTGCAATTTTTAAATTAGTCCGTTTTTTAAAGGCACTAAAAGTTTGCTAATTCGTAAAAAAAATTATCCGACTATACGTCAAAAACTTTGGGGAAAAGCTC
>URKL01000185.1 GCA_900548485.1 uncultured Succinatimonas sp. | reverse complement strand
GGAGCAGTCTCTGAATTACAATTTCCTATTACCTTATTATTCATGGGATACATACCTGTCATCAAGATTCCACGTGCCGGTGACGAAACGGGATAGCAACTAACGGCATTGGTGAAAAGTACTCCTTCGGATGCGAGTCGATCCAAATGGGGAGTTTGTACGGGTTCCTTGCCGATACAACCTAAAGCGTCACCTCTCCATTGGTCTGCCATGATAAATACAAGATTGGGAGATTCATTTTTTTCTTGTGCCTGAATAGGGAGACTAGCCGCTATTGGCAATAGCAAAAAGGTGTTTCTTACATGTTTTTTCATAATATACTTTTAATTTATTTTTTCATCTTCTGGCTTGTTTTGTATCTTCCAGTAATCTTTACAAAGCTATAAAGAGAAAGAAAACTTGGGCATGAGTGTTTTATTCATTTATACCTAGCATTTCATTCAAATTGTGACTAATATATTCCCATCATACACAATATAGTGGACTTGGTTTATCACTATATATATATTCACATTTTCATACGATTATGTTTTTATATAAAAATAGTTTTATGGAGAAATATGATTTACAAAGATTACTTAAGTTCACTTTATCAAGCTGTACGTATCCCAATTGTGCTTTATAGTAATGATGGTAAAGAAATACTTTTATCTTTAATTCCGCGTTCTTTTAAATCTTTAGAATCTCTTGAAAACATTCATAAAAATTTTTTAAGCAAGTATCAAAATAGTTTTAATCAAAATTTAAACTTAAACTCTTCTCAAGAACCTTTATTGCTTAAATTACCAGATCAAAACATAGTGGTTATAGGTCCAGTCGATCTTGAAAATAAAAATGATCTAAAAGTTAATCATCTGATCATAAAGTCAATTAATATGTGGCTTGGTTTAGTCAAGTTGCTATTAGAGCTTGAGGTAGTACCTCAGAATGAAAAAATAGATTTAAAGGAACTTGAAAAACTTGATGATGAATTTTTAAAAAATGTTACAGCAAGCGATTATCTTCTAGGCCCGCATAATCAATACCGTTATGAGGCAGGATTATTAGATGCTATCGCAAGTGGTGATATTGAGCGCTATAAAAGAGCTATTGATGCGCCTTTAATGGGGCGTATTGGAAAATTAGCTGATGATGAATTAACCTCACTTAAATGTCATGCAAATCTTTTAAATACCTTAGCCTCAAGAGTAGCAATTAAAGTTGGTATTCCTTATGAAATAGCTTTTACACTTTCAGATAAATATTTTATGGCTGTAAGTCGTGTGCAAAACTGTGATGAGGCATGGAGTCTTAGACGATTAGTGGGATTGGCTTTTACTAAACTTATTGCTCAATATAATAAAAAGAATCATTTATCCGAGAATATGTGGGTTTCACGCGCAAAATTTGAGTTATGTAGATATATATTCTCAGAGCTAGACTTAGATAAAGTGGTTGAAAATGTTGGTTGCAGTTATGCAAATTTGCAAAAAACTTTTAGAAAGAATACTCAACAAACAATGACACAGTATCTTAAAGAACAAAGGCTTATTACAAGTTGTGAGCTTTTAAAAAGTACTACTAATAGTATTGCTGATATTGCATCTATGCTCATGTTTGCAAATCAAGGTCATTATTGTCGTGAATTTAAAAAACTTTATGGATTAACGCCCTCAGAATTTAGGTTATATAAAAAACAAGGATCTATTAAATAGTTAAGTTGATAAATCTAGAATAGCTAAAAAGGTCATACGAGGTGTAATTTTTATATAAATTAAAAACAAAATTCTGTTGAATCTATAAAGATCAAGCTGTTTTGGTTAAAATCTATGGTCATGGTTAAAGGCATAAAGGGGTTAATTGTTTTGAGCGATAATGATACTTATTTGATACCGGCACTTGCTAAAAATGAAGTGCATAGAACTGAAATTATTGTAAAAAAAAGCCGTTTTATTACCAGTATTGGTCATACTAAAGGGGTTGACGAAGCTAAGGCTTTTATTGAAAAAATCTCTTTAGAATTTGCTGATGCTCGTCATAATTGTTTTGCTTACAATGCTGATAAACCAGGCTCTACAGGTTATGCAGGTTGCTCAGATGATGGTGAGCCTCATGGAACTGCCGGAAAACCCATGTTAAATGTGGTAATTCATAGTGATATAGGAGAAATCACAGCTGTAGTTACTCGTTATTTTGGTGGTATTCTTTTGGGAACAGGAGGTTTAGTTAAAGCCTACCAAGATAGTGTTAAAAATGCTCTAGATACTCTCAAAATTACGCCTATGGTTTTAACCTATGAACTAGAAGTACAAATTGGACCTCGTTTTATTAGCCAATTTTTACGCCTATGCCAAAGCTCTCAAGCACAAATATTAAATTGCGATTTTGGTGTAGAGGCTATATATAAGATTTCATTACCTCAATCAGAATACGAGATCTTTAAAGCAAAAGTAATTGAAATGACATCAGGTCAGGCAAAAATTATTAAAGAAGAGCAATAAAAATAGGAAACTATTATGAAAATTAAAGCTTTTGTAGTTGTTTTTTTAGCTACATTATTTATTTTTTCAACACCAAGCTTTGCTCGTGGGCATGGTGGACATCATAATAGCTATGTAAAAGGCTATTACAGAAGTAATGGGACCTATGTGCAAGGTCATCATCGCTCAGCTCGTGATGGTAATGTTTACAACAATTGGACTACTAAGGGAAATACTAATCCATATACCGGAAAAGAAGGAACTCGTGATCCTTATTGATATGTACGTAAAATTAAGTTCATTCCAAAATAAGAATAAGGTATTAATCAGCAATTAATAAAAACAGCGAAGAATTGAGTCGTAAAATCTTTGCTAAAGTTGAGATAAAAAATTATATGCTGAGTACTTTTCTCTATCCTTAACTTATCACCAATCATAGGGATCATATGATTGGATTTTCTGTTATTCTAACTTAAATATCTAAAACCAATTCTACGACAAATTTTCTTGAGACTTTAGCAGAGAAAATTTAAAGGAAAGCGCATAAAAATGAGCTTTTTTAGTAAAAAATTTGAATCAAAAATATGCGTCAAATTTAAGCAATGATATTTGTACTTAAAGAAAATTTTTACTTAAGCTTATAGTTGTTTCTGTAGTCTCTAGAGGAGAGATCTTTATTATTTTGAAAATATTAAAGTAAAGACTCTTTGTCATTTAACTCTTCACTAACGTCTCTTTTTAACCATATATTTTACGCAGATTGTAAGGCTATGAACGGAGCCTCAAATGAGATTAAGAGTGAAAAAAATGCTTTATACTGGGTAATGTTCACTCTTCAATTTTACAAAAAAACTTATTTAAAATTATATAGTTATATAAATCAATTCGCTACGCATCAATAAAAAACACCTTGTATAAAATATTAAGTTTTAATTCAATAAAAATTTTGAGACAAAGCACAATTTTTTTAAATTATTATTTTAATGGTTCTGTATTTTAGATTATAGTTCAATATATAAAACTTAATGCAAACAAAATGGAGCTCACATATGTCTAATTTAGATAAACTCAAAGGTGTAGTAACCCCTGTTGTAACCCTTTTTAAAGATCAAAAATTTGATGAAAAGGCTATGGGAGAGCATATCGATTTTCTAATTGATAATGGCGTAAATGGTTTACTGATTTTAGGTACGGCCGGTGAAGTTACTCACATGACTAAGAGCATGCGTGAGCAGGTAACTAAGTTTAGTATTGAAAGAGTAAATAAACGTGTCCCTGTTATTATTGGTATTAGCGCTAGATCTAAAGATGAGTGCGTATATTATGGCAATTATGCCAAAGAATGTGGTGCTGATGCCGTAATTTTGGTTAATCCAAGCTATATCAAATACTCTGATGAAGGTCTTTATAACTTTTATGCAGATATTGTAAAAGCTATTGAGATGCCAACAATTATTTATAATTTCCCGTCTTTAACCGGTCAACGTATCCCTCCTTGTGTGGTCTTAAAATTAGCTCAAGATTTTAAGAATATCATTGGTATTAAGGATACTACTGATAGTGCCTCATCAACTCGTGAATACATCAATACTGTAAAATCACAAGTTCCTTCTTTTAAGGTTTTCTGTGGTTTTGATGAATATTTACTTAACACTTTACATTTAGGTGGTGAAGGAGCAATTCCAGGAAGCTCAAACTTTAAACCTCAATACACTGTTGGTTTATATAAGGCATTTTTGAATAATGATACTCAAGGACAGAGTAATTATCAAAAGAAGATTGGTGCTTTATGTGCCTTATACGCAATGCATCAACCATTCTTCCCAGCAATTAAATATGCAATGAAATGCTTAGGTAGAGATATTTCTCCT
>URKL01000184.1 GCA_900548485.1 uncultured Succinatimonas sp. | reverse complement strand
ATGATAGGCTGTGGCTTTGTTGGCCATGTAAGGTCATAGTGCTACTAGACTTTTTGTTCAGGGAAAGACGTAGTGACTTTCCAGAATTGTTTTGTTCACTCATGTTTATCTACTCCCTACTTGCTAAGCTCATCATCCTTAAACCAGCACTCATTACGTGCTGCCATAATAATGGCACCTGCTTTAGCCTCATCTAAGCCTTCGATGTCGACTAAGTCGTCAGTAGCTTGGTCAGCTAATTCTTCAGGATTCTTAATGCCATGAGCGATAAGCTTCAAAGCCAATTCTTTATCGATTCCTTCAAGTTTCTCAAAAGCCTCAATCTCTAAAGCTGCGGCCTTTTCTTCACGCTCGGAAACTGCTTTGCGAGCATTTTCCTGTAAGGTTGCGATAGTTTCATCATCTAAACCTTCAATAGCGTTGAATTCAGAAGGAGTTACATAAGCGACTTCCTCTAAGGTAGTGAAGCCAGCATCAGCTAAGGCCATAGCGAATTCCTCATCAACATTGAGGCCTTCTTCAAAAATCTTAACTACTTTACCAACTTCTTCTTGGATGCTGTTTTCCAACTCATTAGAAGTCATAACACGAATATCCCAGCCAATTAACTGCGAGGCTAAACGGACATTCTGACCATTACGGCCGATAGCTAAAGCTAAATTCTCCTCAGCTACGGCAATGCTGATTACATGAGCATCTTCGTTGATGATAATGCGGGAAACCTCAGCAGGTTCCATAGCATTAGTTACATACTGAGCTAAGTTCTCATCATATAAAACGATATCGATCTTTTCACCAGATAATTCGTTAGACACAGCCATAACACGAGCACCACGCATACCAATGCAGGCTCCACGAGGATCAACACGGCGATCTTTGCTTCTTACAGCAATCTTAGAACGAGAACCTGCATCACGGGCAACACCCATGATCTCAATTACATCTTCACCGATCTCCGGAACCTCAATACGGAATAATTCACGTAAAAATTCAGGAGAGGTACGAGTACAAATGATCTGCGGTCCTTTTGAAGGATCGTTTCTAATCTCCTGCATTAAAACTTTAATACGATCACCACGACCATAGGTCTCATGAGGAATGATCTGCTCACGATATAAGGTGGCTTCAGCATTATTGCCTAAATCAATCACCATATGATCATGAGTTTGTTTCTTTACAGTAGCGTTAATAACATGACCGATGCGATCACGTTGTTCAGCAATAACCTGCTCACGCTCGGCATCTCTAACTTTCTGAGAGAGTACCTGCTTTGCAGTTTGAATAGTAATACGGTCAAATTTAACTGACGGAATCTGTTCCTCAACAATATCTCCAGCCTGAATGCCTGGATGATCGATAGAGGCAGCCTCTAATGAAACCTCAGAAGCAGGATTGTCTAAAGGACCATCTGTATCAACTACTTCCCAACGACGGAAAGTGTCATAACTGCCTTCTTTACGATTGATACAAACACGAACTGCAATATCAACCGGATATTTTTTCTTAGTAGCAGTTGCTAAAGCTTGCTCTAAAGCCTCAAAAATCTTTTCCTTGTCAATGGCGCGCTCATTTGACAGCGCCTCAGCGATGGCAATAATTTCCTTACCCATTTTTTGAACCTCTTCTATGATGCGCTATTAGGATTCTTTTTGTGATTGTCTTTAAAAGTCGGTACTAATCTTGCAGTTGCAATATTGGCAAAAGCAATATCTAAAATACCGCTGATTTCATCTTCAATCTTAAGCAAACCATCAGAAGAGATCTCCAAAAGTTTGCCGCGAACCTTGTGACGGCTCTGTACAGGCATGCGCAGCTCTGCCTTAATAACAGATCCGATATACATTCTGGCCTCATCTACTGTAAATAAAATACGATCGAGACCAGGAGATGAAACCTCTAAAACATATGCCGGGCCAATGATGTCAGCTGCATCTAAAGCCGGAGAGAGCACGGTCAAAGCTTCACCGCATTGATCGGCACTGACACCGTCTGGAGTCTCAACATAAATCTCCAAAATTCCTTTAGCACCACCTTGACGATATCTAATACCCCAAAGTTGCAGTCCTAAAGACTCAATCAACGGCTTACAAAGCTCAGTTACTCTATCTTCAATGGTTCCAGCCATGTTTCCTCAATGAATTTTATCCATAAAAAAAGGCCCTGATCTGGGGCCTTGTTTATAAGTTCCACCGGTTGTATAAACACGCTTAAGCGTGAGATTTACTAAAAAAAAGTAAACCTAAAAAGAGGGCAAACTCTTAAATTTTGCCCTTTGATGCGCATATTTTATACCAAATTTGGTGCAAAAAATCAAGTATAAGCTATTTTTTCTCAAGCTCTACTGTCTCTTGTGGGCGTATAAGTTTTACCTCATTTATAGAGGTTGAATTTGCCTGAGAAATTTCCATTTTCCAACCGTTATAGTCAATAACCTCTCCTTTATTTGGCACTCTTTGCAGATAATCTAAAATAAAACCTGCTAAGGTTTGATAATGCTCAGAATAAGGCAATGATAAACCTGTTACACGATAAACATCTGCTAATACGGTCTCAGCATCAATACGATAGCTATGTTTATCTAAAGAGACTATTTCTGCACTCTCGCTACGATCAGGCAGATTTCCGGCAAACTCTTCCATAACATCATGTAACGTTACTAAACCCTCAAAATTACCAAACTCATCAAAAATAAAAGCTATATGCTTTTTACTCGATCTAAAAGCTTCTAAAACCTTAAGAATATTAACAGTCTCAGGTAGATATAAAGGTTGCTGTACAATTTTCTCAAGTTCCTGAGGATTACAGCGATTTTCAACCACTAAACCTAAAACTTCAGAGCGGGCTAAAAAACCTAAAGGCAGATCTTTTTGCCCCTGTCTATATGCCACAAGATTAGTCTTAGTATGCATCAAGGCTTGTTTGATGACATTTTCTGTAGCCCCATCAATTTTAAGCATCTGAAGATCGTTTCTTGCAGTCAAAATTGCTTTTACAGGTAATGATGATAATTGCAAAACCCGCGATACCATCTCTTTTTCCTGCGAATTAAAGACATTTGCTCCAGTACGCTCGTAAATTGCTTCTCTAAAGTTCTGTACTTCTTCTTTACGCGAGCCTAATAAGCGTAAAACTAAATTAGCAGCTAACTCGCGACTTTGCATCGTACTCACTTTTTTGAGCTTTAAAATATTCTTTCGTGAGACCTGATTGAAAATTTCAATTAATATTGAAAAGGCCATAGCTGAATACAGATAGCCTTTAGGCACCTCAAAATGTAAGCCTTCCATAATTAGATTAAAGCCAATTAAAAGCAAAAAGCCTAAACAGAGGATGACTACTGTAGGATGGCGGGAAACAAAACGCGAGATCACCCCTGAAGCCCAGGTCAAAAGCCCCATACCAACTACCACTGCAATCGTCATGATCATCATATGATTAGTCATAGCAACAGCAGTGATAATCGCATCAACAGAGAACAGAACATCTAAGATCATGATCTGTGTAGCAACAGTTAATAGAGACTGACCTGCGGCCTTGGTTACTGAGACCTCTTCATTATCATTACCTTCTAACTTACCATGTAACTCCTCTGTGGACTTATATAATAAGAACAAACCACCTGCAAGCATGACGAGTTCACGATAGGAGAAATCATAGCCAAATAAAGAAAATAAGGGCTCTTTCATAGCAATGATGTACGCGGCAAAAAACATCAAGATCAAGCGTACCACTAAGGAAGCTCCTAGACCTAAATAACGAGCTTTACGACTCTGTCTTGGTGGTAATTTTGCCGATAAAATTGCAATAAATAAAAGATTATCTAAACCTAAAACTACTTGCATTAAAGTCAGAGTTAAAAGACCAACCCAAGCTGTAGGTTCACTGATCCAGGCTAAATCAAAAAGAAGGCCACCTGATAAACTGGCAGGATCCATTATCTACATCCTTCTAAGACGAAGACTGCGGATTTAAATAACATATATGTTTGCGTATTCACTTTAAAAAAATTAGGCTAATTATAATTATTATTTGTTAAAAACTTGTAAAAAACCAAGGATAACTGCGTATTTTTGCATCCCTTGAAAATGAGCGCTGCCAAAACAACGCTCATAACTTAAAATTTAACGATCATATTGTTTAAAGCGACGGGGATTAGCGCTTTTATTAAAATGGCGACGACCAGCTTTTTTATCAGCAAAATCATTACCTTTAAAATCATTTGTAAAATGATTTTGGCGCTTAGGACCTGAACGTTTTTGCTCTTTATCTAAAAAAGCAGGTAGTCGATGGCGTCGATGTCGGCGATGGGGTCCACGGCCTCGGCCTTGGT
>URKL01000183.1 GCA_900548485.1 uncultured Succinatimonas sp. | reverse complement strand
AGAGAACCAACAAGACTTAAGCAGCCTAAAATTAATGCTATATAACCAAATGTTTCCATAAGTGAATTATTTATTAAAAAATGAAACAATCAAACACAACACACACATTAGAATTCTTGTCCCTACTAAGATAACAATACCAATCTTTGGGAAAAGAGTTCTTCTTTCCAAGGTATGCCTTGATCACTTTCTTCAGCATCATCTTTAGGAGTCATTTTAAAAAGTTTTGTAATGCCTTTTCCTGCTATAAAAAATAAAGCACCTCCAACTAAACTTAAAACTAATGCTGTCCCCATATTTTATATTGTTTAAAATAAATCTTTTATTTCTTTATCTGTTTCATAATAGTCTTCACTGTTGGGAGATGAAAGTTTGTCAAGCATACTTTTTACATTTTTGACTATGTATGAATCTGATGAAAAGTTTGACCTTACAGAGAACCTAATACTTGTTATCCTGTTTTGGGCAAGTTTTTTCATTTCTTCTTCTGTGAATTTATACAAGGCAATACTTTTCCCATTAACATGATCTTTAATGCCTCTATCAATACATTTAATAACAGTGTTGTTTGCAAGATAAAGTAAAATAGTACCACTTATTTTTTCCTGAGGGAATGAGGTTGATGTTTCTAGCATTAAAAATCCTCCTGTTGTTGGATGTATAGCGACAGTTACTGCCAAAGTTTTGAAATAATCATTTGAAAAAGTCCAAGTGTTGGTAGATGGATAGCTTGTTTCTCCTATATAAATTCTGTTCTCACTTTGATTATTTTTCCTGTTGCTTGTATAATGATCACTTTGATTACTTGATAGGTTTACTATGGCCAATGCAGTTGTAAAAAAATCTAAACTTTTAAGATCGGGAATGATTACCTCCTTCTTTACGCTTCTCTCGCGCATCTTAGGCATGTTTAGAGATATTGTCATCGCCTCAACCTTAGGTGCAGGTATGAGCGCTGATATATTTTTCTTTGCTAACCGCATTCCAAACTTCTTTCGACGTCTTTTTGCAGAAGGAGCTTTTGCCCAATCCTTTGTGCCGGTTATGAGTAAGGTTAAAGAACAAGGGTCGCATCAGGATTTAAGATTGATGTTAGCTCATACTAGTGGTACCTTAGGTGTTTGTGTTTTGGCTGTTACTCTTATAGGCATGTTTGCCTCGCCAATTTTAACTGCTCTTTTTGGTTGGGGATGGTTTCAAGCTCATTTAAATGGAGAGATTGACGGCGATAAATTTATCAAGGCCTCCGAGCTTTTAAAAATTACTTTTCCCTATCTTTTCTTTATTACACTAACCGCCCTTACAAGTTCTATTCTCAATGTCTTTGGCCGTTTTGCTATTCCTGCCATGACACCTTGTATTCTCAATTTGACATTAATAGCTTTTGTTTTATGCCTTACACCATATTTTGATGATGCTAATATTGTTTTAGCCTATGGTATGGTTATAGGTGGAGTGCTACAGCTTTTATTTCAAATTCCACTTATCATCAAGCTAAAACTTTTAGTTATGCCTAAATGGGGTTGGTCTGATCCCAATGTAAAAAAAATTAGAACCCTAATGCTTCCTGCAATCTTAGGTGTCTCTGCAAGTCAATTAAATCTTTTAGTTAATACTGTATTAGCTTCATTTTTAGCTACAGGTGCAATCTCTTATCTATATTATTCAGATAGACTTTTAGAATTTCCCATTGGTATCTTTGCTGTTGCCATCTCAACAGTAATTTTGCCTGCGCTCTCTAAAGTTAATCAAGCAAGCGATCCTTCACGTTATCAAAAAACTTTAGATTGGGGTGTACGTTTAGTTTTACTCTTAGGTTTACCCTCTATGTTTGGTATCATCGCTCTAAGAGAACCTATGTTAAGGGTTATCTTTATGCGTGGAGCCTTTAATATTGAGCATGTAAGCTTATCTGCAGCCTCACTTATGGCCTCAGTTTCAGGATTAGCCGCAATTATGCTCGTTAGAGTTTTAGTACAAGGATTTGCTGCTATTCAAGATACCAAAACCCCTGTGCGTTGTTCTTTATGTGCTATTGCTTCAAATATCATTTTCAATCTTATCCTCATCGCTCCTTTAGGTTATGTAGGTTTAGCCCTCTCAACTGCACTTGCAGCTTATTTAAATGCCGGATTATTGCTCTTCTTTTTGTACAAAAGAAAAATCTATACTCTAAGCACACAAAGTTTACTCTTTATTGTGAAAGCCTCTATAGCCTCTATCATTATGGCTATCGTAGTTCGTTATCTCTCCTTTGATTTGGAAACTTGGGCTCAAATGAGTACCTTAAATGGAGCCTTATATTTAGCGGCTTTTATAGCTTTAGGTGCGATAATCTTTATAGGAATATGTTTAATTACAGGGATAAAACCCAAAACTCTTAAAATGTAAATTACTGATATTTTTTAAAATATTTGTAAATAAGCGCACATTTATTTTCTTTTTATAATGAATTTTTATAAGGCTTTATCTATATTTAAAATATAGGAACACGCAAGGAGGCCTTATGAAACAATATAATCATATTTTGGTGGTGATTGAGCCTAAACGTGACCACCAAACAGCTTTACAGCGTGCGCTAGAGCTATTTCGCTATAATCCTAAAATTAAGATTACAGTCTTGCGTTTAGTGTACGATTTTTCCTATGACATCCACATCTTAAATCGTCTCCGCGAAAAAGACACTCGAGAAGATATCTTAAAGACTCATCAAGAACAATTGCAGGGAATCATCCATAAATATACAGATAATTTGGAAAACCCTCCTAAAATTGAGACCAAGGTAAGCTTTGCCAAAGATATTGGCGAAGGTATTGTCGGCGAAATGCTAAATGGTGATTACGATTTGATTATCAAAGCTGCTAATCATCATGGGGTTTTAGATGCACTTATTTTTACCCCTATTGACTGGTACTTATTACGCCACGCAGATGTTCCGGTAATTATTGCCAAAGACCATAAATGGGCCGATGAAGGTAGTATTGTTGTCGCCCTAGATTTTTCTAATCGCGCCCGCATGAATATCAATTTAACGCTCTTACGTGAAGCTCAACAGGTTTCAGCTATCACAGGAGATCCTATTCACTTAGTAAATAGCGCCCCGGTAGCTCTACCTACCATCATGCTTGAAGTTCCTCATTACTCTCCAGAAATTTATGCTGAAAATATCTTAACTGAGCATCGTAATCGCCTGCATAGCTTTGCCAAATCCCATGGCATTCCACTTGAAAATTGCCATATCGCTGAGGGCATGCCTGATGATGTAATCCCAGATATTTGTCGCAAAATCAATGCACGTGTTGTATTCATAGGTTCTGCAGGTCGTACTGGAGCAATGGCGGCTTTAATGGGTAATACCTGTGAAGAAATTGTGGACTATTTAGATGCCGACTTAGTTGTCATCAATAAAAAAGTCTTAACTAAAAAAGAAGGCTAAATTTTAAAAGGCTGGCATAATGTCAGCCTTTTAATTTGCAGACTGCATATACTGGTTTCCAAGTTAATCTCACCCCTAATTCATCCCTATAATAGTGTTCATAAGCATCCATAAAAGCTAAAAGTTTGCCACGTGTCCAAAATTGTGAGGATAAAGCACTAATGCCTGTTTCTTTAAAATGGCGTAACATCTCACTTACACTTTTAAAATGTACTGAGATATTTTCCTCATCAAGATGACATTCAAAGCCTAGAGCATCAAACATATCTTTTAGATCAGATAGTTGAGGATAATTTAAACCAATCCCACATAAATTTCTAAGCTCACAAAAATGCTCTGGACCAAAAATTGCACAAACTAAAAAGCCATCGTCTTTTAAATAATTTTTTAATCTACTTAAGCTTTGCTCTAGATTAGAAAACCATTGAAAACAAGCACAACTGCAAATAAGATCATATTTCTCTGGGAAATTTAAAGTTTGAGCGTCACCTTCAATATAATCAAAGTTATATGCAAATTTACTTTTGCATATAGATAACATCTTAGGACTTAAATCATTTAAAGTTATCCTTGACTTAGGATAAGTTTTAAATAAAAGTTCAGAAAAATTACCACTGCCACAGCCTATTTCTAAAATATTCTTAAAATCCTGCCGAGGCAAAAGTTGCTGTAAATATTCCCCCATATGCTTTTGCACTGTAGCATTAGCTTGATATGTTTCTGAGGCTTTAGAAAAACGCTGTAAAATTTTATTCAATTAGCACAAATCTCCAACTATCAAAACAAACTCTAATTAGAAAAAATTTTGCTAAATAATTCTTGATCAAAATGCGCCCATGGTGCGAAAGGGGAAAGTTTCTCTCTAGAGAATATCCCAGCCAGTATCGTTGATCGG
>URKL01000182.1 GCA_900548485.1 uncultured Succinatimonas sp. | reverse complement strand
ATCCGGGTATTTATTTTGTAGCTAAACTCATACATTTTATTGTATGGGTTAGCACAAATTTTAAAATCTATAGGCACAGAAATTGAAGTATTCGCACTGGCAACACTTCCTTTCTGTAGCTGCTGAATTAGGCATTATGCCTTTTTCAACAATATCAATTACATGATCTCTTATAGAAAGAGTTTTGTCTCTTAATCTTTTATCTATATCAACGATAAAGGTTTTCCTTTTTACCTGTTCTTCCGAGGAACTGTGGAAGCTCTGTGAAAATAGTGCTCTCTTTAAAGTGAAGGATTTTTGGTTAGAGGATCAGATGTTCTATCTTCTAAGTTCATCTAAGATCGAGGCTATTAAGCTTTAGTATGATGTTCAAAAACATCACCATGACTCACAAGTATTATTTCTTTTGATAATCTTGCACGAATTCAAAAGGGCTTTTTAAGTGAGTGTTTAAGCCTAGATAAATCAATACTTGTCGTAACAATATCAGGTCTTGCTTGATGTGCTCGTATAATTTATGCCTTAATTTTTTTTGTATTGCTGATCACTTTCAATTATCTAATTGATGAGCTAAAGTTTTGCCTAAACCAAGGTGATAGAGGGAGTACAGATAAGACTATATACGAAATCTATGCGCATAAAGATGATATGAAGATTTCGCAGATTATCTTCTGGCTTTTACCCTATGTACCAATTAAATTTCTCTTTCAATCTAGGCTTAATTCCTGATATCAAAGCAGGCACTTTTAAAATCTACTCCGCTACCATTACCACCTTAGATGTGGTGGCTTTCAAGATGATTGTGTTAAAATTTCTTAAATAAGATGTATTTCAAAGCTCTTATTTGGTCATGAACTAAAATAGTAGTAAAGATATCTTTTTATTTAGCCTTTTTGCGGTAGCAAGTTTTTAGGAGTGGTATGAGCAGAATTATTGAGGTTTCAGCTTATAATTTAACTATTGCCTTTGCAGATGGCAGTAAAAAGGACTTTCCCTTAAGTAGTTGTGAGGGATTTACCCCGATCGTGGGTATGGATGTTGATGTTTTAGTTGAAGGAAATCGTACAGTCATTCGCTTAGTGGGAATGAATCACAATTCTAGTGATACTCAGTTCAATAATCAGAGCTGCTTTGGGGATATTCCCAAATCTCGTCCTTTTACCGCAAATAATTATCCGCAAGTACGTGTCCAGAAAATTCCATATTTGCTTTTAGCTTTCTTTTTAGGTAATTTTGGCATTCATCGTTTTTTTGCGGGACGAATTAAATCAGGCATTATTTATTTGTTATGTTCAACCATTGGTGCGTTTTTAATCATTCCTGTATTTGTAATCTTTGTGTTAGTAATTATTGATTTCGTTTCGGCATTATTTAAACCAATGGACGATGATGGCTATTTTGTTCTGTAAATACATCCTCTCCTAAGAGGTGTATGTTTAAAAAAGAAAACCCCATTATCATTTAAAGTAATAATGGGGCATGTTATTAGGCTTAAATAATTTTTTTGTTTGGTTTAAAGCTTAGCACCTAAATGCTGACGCAGGTAAGCACCAGCACCGCGTAAACCAGCTAAATTATCTGTAATTACATAAACAGGAATCTTCTGTAAGAAAGATTTAAAGCGTCCTTTATCCTCGAAAGCCTCGCGGAATTTTGAATTCTTAAAGAAGTCTACAAAGCGAGGTACAACACCACCTGCGATATAAACACCACCAAAGGTGCTCATAGTTAAAGCTAAATTGCCTCCAAAGCGCCCCATTAAACGGCAGAAGGTATTTAAAGCTTCTAAGCAATCAGGATCTACAGGCTCAGATAAGGCACCTGCGGTTACATCAGATGGTTTCATATTCTCACGAACACGCTCATTGCGCATTGCAATAGCCTCATAGAGGTTAACTAAACCAGGGCCTGATAAGACACGCTCAGCTGAAACGTGTCCAATACGTCCACGTAAAGCCATTAAAATCATATCTTCGCTGACATTAGCTGGAGCTAAATCAACATGTCCACCTTCACCTGAGAGCGGGATCCATTTGCTACCAACATGGATTAAATGAGCAACACCTAAACCAGTACCAGCTCCATAGACAGCAATTGGAGCATTGCGATCAGGCTCACCACCACCGATCTTAACTAAGGAGTCTCTATCGATGACAGTCACAGACATGCACATGGCAGTAAAATCATTGATGACAACCAAGTCCTTAAGTCCTAAGGTGGTTTTCATGGCGGAAATGGAGAATTCCCAAGGATTATTGGTCATCTTGATGTAATCACCTGTAATAGGGCTTGCTACGGCGATACATACTGATTCAAATTCAGCTTTGGTTTCTTTTTTGAATTTTAAGATGCAACTTTCAAGTGAATCATTTTCACTAGTTGAGTAGATAATAGGGGTAGTAATTTCACCATCTGCTAAATTTAATAAGGATAATCTAGCATTAGTGCCGCCGATATCACCAATAAGTGCATAACCTTTAAGCTTAGACATGTTTTTTTCCACCGTGTATATATTGTTTATAAAAAGGCTCTTCAACTGCCATCTCTATATTATATCCTGAATTTTAATTGAAATTAATTTTCAAAGTGAATCTTAGTGGTCAAATTCTAATTTTTAGAAAAAACTTTTGTAAAAATAAATAAAATTTTGATATTGAGTAGATATATTAGATTAGTTAAATTTTAATTAAATACAAATATAAAATTATATTGATATAAATATATATAAAAAATAAACCTTGATAAAGCTGTTTATTTGAAAGGAATTTTTAAAATTGTAAATAAATCACAGATTTTTATAGTTGTATAAGTCTAACAGCTTTTCTTAAAGTTATTTTCAATCAAGAGTAAGAAAATATGTGCTATTGACTAAAGAGGTGTAAGTTTCAAACTTTTTAAGATACAAATTTTTAAAAGTTCTCAGAGTCTTACACTCTCTTAAAAGCTATGAATTTTTTGTGTTTTAAAATAATTTAAGCTTATAGAAGCTTGTCTTTTTCATTGATATTACATAGTTAAATATGTAGTGTGAAAAATCCTTTTGCTCAATTATTAGATTAAATTTTCGATACCTGCCTTCGTTCATCTAAAAGATGAAGTACTTATGGCAGGTAAAAAATTTTTAAATCTGATTTTGCTTTGATGCTTGATAGTTTTCTAGAAGTTTTGTCATCAGATTGTTATCCTGAATATTTATTTTTAAACTTCCAAGACTTGAGATATTTGTAAGTTTTTGCTTTTGGATAAGCGGATTTACGAGGTTATGACAAAATCTACAGGCAACTTTTTCATCATTTAAAGCTACAACTAAATTTTTAAAATTATTAAGACGTGTAGTAGGCTGAGGATCGTTAGGTCTTACCTCATCTGAAGGATTATCAGGGAGGGAAGTATTTTTGCCATTAATTTTAATTATCGCATTACCTATTGCTAAATCACTATCAGACACAAAATAGAAATTGCGATCTTTATCTGTTTTATTTTGTAAAAGATAGTTATAAGTTCCAGCCTCTGAGACCTTATTATCAGGTTCTATATCTATAAGCTCGTTTATATCAAAACCAGTGGTATTTGTAAGATCGCTATAGTGATAGCTTTTATTTTCATCATAATCAAATTCAAAGTTTTCTACATAAAAGGGATTATAGAAAGCTTTTAAGCTAAAACCTATATCAGTTTTTAATAGATAAGATTGCAAGGTTGCATCGCTGTCGATAACTGTTTGGCCATTGTTCTTGCCAATAGGATTGAGATTGTTAGAGCTTAAGCCTAAGACAGTATTCTTTTTAATAAAATCATCTTGAACAACACCTATAATAGAGCCTAAGTTAGCGCTATTTGCAAGAAGGGCCTCATTATCTTGATTAAAACTTGTGATGACATTGTCTAAAGTTGCAAGATTATTAACATTAGCACTGAGTTTGCCTGTTAAAGCTCCTAAGTTATACATACTAATATCAGTATCAATAGGATTGATTTTAAAGTTTTGTACTTCGATATTCTTTAATTTTCCGCCATAGATCTTGCCAGCAAGAGCTCCAAGATTAGCCTCATTAGCATCGGTATTTAAGTTGATGAGGCAATCTTTTAATAAAAGATTTTGAATTGTAGCGTTATAAAGTTGATTGAATAGACCTAAATTTAACTCTAAGTTAGAATTTTTTTGATAGTTGAGAGTATATGAGATCTGATTGAAAGCCCCATCTAAATTACCGCTGAAACCAAATTCTCCGCCTAGGGATTCAGTTAAATTAAGTTCAAGATCGTTAGTTAAGAAATAAGAACCGCTTAGATTATTATTTATATTTAAAAATTCTTCGGCTGTCGAAATTGCAATTTGACCTCGGTGATCATAAAGTCTACTG
>URKL01000181.1 GCA_900548485.1 uncultured Succinatimonas sp. | reverse complement strand
AAGCGAAAAGGCGGAAGAGGCTGGAGGAGATAAGAGATGCCCTTCCGTACCGTATCTCAAACTAAAGATAAAGATGCCTTAACCCTTTTAGGTGTGGAAAAAGTTTTCCGCGAGCTTGATGATATGGGTTTTGAATATATCATTTGTGATAGCCCTGCAGGTATCGAAACTGGAGCGTTATTGTCCTTATACTTTGCTGATGAAGCTATTGTTACTACTAATCCAGAGGTTTCATCTGTACGTGATAGTGATCGCATCATCGGTATCTTAAACGCTAAATCCCGCCGTGCAGAGCTTGAGATGGAGCCTGTTGTAGCTAAGCTTTTATTAACTCGTTATTTACCAGATCGTGTTAAGAAAAACGAAATGCTCTCAGTTGAGGATGTTCAAGAGTTATTAACCATCCCTCTTTTAGGTGTAATCCCTGAATCCCCAGATGTTTTAAGAGCTTCAAACTCAGGTAACCCTATCATTCTCGATCAGAAATCTGATGCTGGTAAGGCCTATGGTGATGCAGTCGAGCGTTTATTAGGCAATGAAGTTCCTTTACGCTTTGTTACCGCTAAAAAAGGCTTTTTTGGCATGTTGTTTTCTAAAGACTAAATAAGGGGTTGCGATGTCATTATTAAAAGTTATCTCTGAGGCTATTTTTAAAAATAATAAGTCCTCAAATGCCCGTGACGATGCTAAACAGCGTTTACACTTAGTACTTATCAATGACCGCGCCGGCCGAGACACTCCTGATTTTATGCCTAAATTGCGTCAGGAAATTATTGAGGTGTTAAAAAAATATATCCCTATTGCTTCTGAACAGGATGTAGAAATTAGCATTGCTAATAAGGAAAACACCTCTATTATGGAGATGTCTGTAGCCTTAGATGGCCATGAAAAACAACAAAATAAATAAAACTTTTTTACTACTTTAGGCTTGCAAAATTTTGTGAGCCTAATTTTTTGATCTTCATATATTTCTTTCTCTTCCTATTTTTAAATAAGATCTTTTGAAGATTTTATCTGCGAAAATTTTGTTTTCCAAAGTGTTACATACTTCACTTACTTTAATGGTGCAGACTGCTATATTAATGTGCAAAGAAAATAGCTAAACTGAGAGCTATATTTAAAAAACAAGGAAATCAATAAAAAGCTCGGATTAATATTTTACCGAGCGAATAATCAAACAAACACAGCTCTCAGTATTAGTGGTTAGGTAAAAACTAGATTTTATATAAACACCCTAAGGTTACACGTTCGTTGTCGCCTAAATCTTTTACCGTTTTTATCTCTGAAAAACCATTAACACTTAAAATTTCTCTGACTTTTTCGCCTTGATTGTAGCCATGCTCAAGTAGCAAATAACCACCTGCTTTTAAATAGTCTTTAGCTTTTGTAGCAATAAGTCTTATATCATCAAGCCCATCTTTACCTGAAACTAAAGCTGTTTGAGGTTCAAAATTTAAACCATTTTGATAAAGATGAGGATCGTCTTCTTCAATATATGGAGGGTTAGAAACAATTACATCAAACTGTTGCAGAGGAATATTATCAAACCAAGAGCTTTGATAAAAATGAACATCTAAATTGAGATTTTTAGCATTTTCCGAGGCAATTGCTAAAGCTCCATAGGAAACATCACAGGCATAAGCTTGTAAATCTTTAATTTCAGACTTTAAAGCTAAAATAATAGCGCCAGTACCAGTACCTAGATCTAAAACTTTTTTGGGGTTAAGCTTCAAAGCTTCTTCAACTAAAGTCTCTGTATCAGCTCGGGGAATTAATGTATAAGAATTGACTTTTAGTTTTAAGCCCCAAAAGTCTTTATATCCTAAAAGATAAGCACAAGGAATACCTTGAAGGCGTTTCTCAATTAATGAAAAATAGTCGTCTTTTAGCTTGGTGCTTACAACTTCATCATCATGAGCTATAAGCTTAGTACGAGAATAACCTGTAAGATGGGTTAAAAATAAAGAGGCCTCCAGCGAGGCACTCTCAATATTACCTAAAATCAGGCGCTCTCGCCCTTGTTGCATCAGCGCCCGAATATCCATAATTAAAGATTGCCCTCAGAGGTCATTTGTACTAACTGTTCAGCCTTGTACTCTTCGATAACCGGCTTTAAGAGCAGATCTAAATCACCACTTAAAACCTCATCTAAACGATATAAGGTCAAATTAATACGGTGATCGGTTATACGGCTTTGCGGATAGTTATAAGTACGAATACGATCAGATCTATCACCAGAGCTTAAAATACTCTGACGCATGCTAGCTGCCTCTGCATTACGTTTATCCTCTTCCATCTGAGATAATCTTGAGATCAAAACTTCCATTGCACGAGCTCTATTTTGATGCTGTGAACGCTGATCTTGGCACTCAACTACTAAACCTGTAGGAATGTGGGTAATACGAATTGCAGAATCGGTCTTATTAATATGCTGACCGCCAGCACCAGAGGCTCTGAAAGTATCAACACGCAAATCAGCAGGATTAATTTCCGGAGCTTCTGCAGGAGGAATCTCAGGTAATACCATTACAGTACAAGCTGAGGTATGGACTCGTCCTTGAGTTTCAGTAACCGGAACACGCTGTACGCGATGACCACCTGACTCAAACTTCATATAACCGTATGCGCCTTCACCTGAAAGCTTAGAGATGATTTCTTTATAACCACCCATTTCGCCTTCACTTTCAGAGACAACCTCTAAAGACCAGCCTTTGCTTTCAACATACTTAGTGTACATGCGGAATAACTCACCTGCGAATAAGCAGGCCTCATCACCACCAGTACCAGCACGAATTTCTAAGAAGCAGTTACAATCATCACGCTTATCATGAGGAAGCAATAATAATTGTAATTCATGCTCTAAAGCCTCAACCTTTTTCTGTGTAGGTTCAAGCTCTTCCTCAGCCATAGCGACCATATCAGGATCGTCGCTCTTGAGCATTTCCTGCATCTCTTTAACATCATCAGAAGCAGTACTGTACTCACGGAAAGCAGTAACTGTGGTTTGTAACTGTGAATACTCACGATTGAGTTCACGGAATTTATCTTGATCAGCAATCACCTCAGGCTGGCTTAAAAGTTGCTCAACCTCTTGATGACGCTCAACTAATGCTTGTAATTTACGGAGAATTGATTCTTGCATGGCTTATATTTAACTATATAAAAAATTTTGGTGTATTTTAACAGATTTATGCACAATAAAAGCTAAAGAGTTTTAAGAAAATCAGGCCCCAAAACTGCAATTCCATCCTTAATCCTCAAAGCTAAATCCATCATTGTTGGCTCAAGAACAGGTTCTTTAGTAAGCTTTTTGCTTAATTCAACATAAAAAAGTGCTTGTTTTTTATTTAATTTAGTTTGGGCACGTTTCCCTAACCAATAATAACCTTGCAAAGGCATCAATAATAAAAACAACACACACATCAATGTCATAGGCCAGGTGTTTTTCATAGCAAACATAAACTCCACCCCTTGAAAACCACCTCCGCGATAATAAGCCCATACTAAAATAAGAACTATAAATGGCGGCAAGAGCTTTTGTCCTAACAACATGGCCCTTTTTACGCGATTTTCAGCAAATACGGGAGTTAACAATGGATGGTTTGGCCAAATTTCTAAATAACGGCATCCAAGCCTTATGGTCTTTATAAAACTCATCTACTACCACCTCTCTTATATTTTAACATTTAATCAGTCCCTAAAAATAGCTTAACCATCTAAACTTATTAAAATTACTTAATTAAGGGTATTTAATATACTAAAAAATTTTTATCACTTTAAAAGTAACAAATGTTAGTTTTTTTGAGCTAAAAAGATCATTTTTTGCTTAAATAAGCACTATTTATTCTAAATTTGCGACTTTTGCAGAATAAAAAAAGTTATAAATAGAAAATAATGTACATCGGTGTTCTTGAAATATTCTAGTTTAAAGCCGAAAATTGTAACTATTCAAGAACAGCTATTCGACATTTGTCGACATCTGTTTCACGTTTTTGTTTATCATCAGCAAATTTTGGAGATACTCGTGGCACATAACGTTATGCTCGTCCCCGCAGGCAAAACCCGGGGCATTTTCCCTGTAAGCTTAGGTTTAGTCAAAGCTTTAAATGATAAGGGTATGAAAGCTGTATTGTTCACTCCTTTCACCTTCTGTGGCAAGTCTGCTTGCACTATGAATGCTGTAGAGGCAAAGGTTGCTTTTGCTAAGATTGCTGAAGGCAACAAGGCTGACGTTTTACAGACTGTTGTCTCCAACTATTACAAATTAGTAGAAGCTCAGAACCCTGACATCGTAATTGTTGAGGGCTTCAGCGAGACACGCTCTTTGCGAAGAACTACCGCAATCCAGCCAAGAACATTGACGATTGC
>URKL01000180.1 GCA_900548485.1 uncultured Succinatimonas sp. | reverse complement strand
AAAATAGACGGAAGGAGAGAAGTTCCTGAAGAACGCCAACGGTCCGGGCAATACATGTCACGGCGACAGATAAAAGTTTCACAAGCTTCGCCACCTGCTGATTCTACCAGACGTTTTAATTCCTCTAAATCCTCTTGGTTTTCTTCGGCAGGCAACTCTACATGAACAAGTACGGTAGCGCCTAATAACTGATTGGGGTTATCCGGCATTAGCCTATGTATACTCCTCTAAAAATTAGGCTTCGTTTTCTTCCTTATCGTCCTCAACTTGAGGCAGGTTGACTGCTCGAGCTGGAACAATAGTAGAAATGGCATGTTTATAAACCATTTGGTTGACTTGATTTTTAAGCAATACCACAAATTGATCGAAAGATTCTACCTGGCCTTGTAACTTAATACCATTAACAAGATAGATAGAGACTAAGATACGTTCTTTACGCAGAGCGTTTAAGAAAGGATCTTGTAAAGATTGGAGCTTTGCCATAATTATTCCCTTTTTAATTTTCGTTGTAACGGGAAGCCAATTCTTAACTAAAGCTAAGAACTTTTTGGGGCTTCAACTATCGTCATAGTCAAAACAACCATTCAACCAGCAAAAAAGGCTTAGCCTATTTTTTGATTTTCAAGTATTGCCATCGTAAATATCGATACAATTCTTAATTCTAGCAAAAAGAAAAGCTAAAATTCAGTCAATGATAAATCATGGCAAAAAATAATTACATATAGCAACCTAAGAAAATTATTTTAACTTACTAAAGTTTAAATTTTTCCACATAAGGATCTATGGCTTTTAAAATTTTTGACAAATTATCTATATCACCAATATTCAGCCGCAATTTTTTAGCACTTGAATTAGCTAACGCTCCACGAAGCCACGTCATTTGATGTTTAGCTAAATGTGAGGTTGCATGTATTGCTAGCTCTTGCATGCTCTTAAAATCATATTTGCCTTCAAGATATTCCCAGATTTGACGATAACCGACACTACGCATTGAAGACATATTTAAGTTTAAATCTCCACGTTCTTTAAGTGCTCTAACTTCTTCAACAAAACCTAGATCTAGCATCTGCATAAAACGCTTTCTAATGAGCTCTCGTAAAGCAGACCTATCATCATTTTCTGGCAATAAAATACATTCAAAACGCTCAAACGGACAAGCTTCTGCTGGGTGCTCGTCAAAAAATGAACTCATACTACGTCCAGTTTGATAATAAACCTCTAAAGCACGAGAAATTCTTTGTTTATCGTTAGGATTTAAACGCACATAACTTTTAGGATCAATATCCTTAAGCTTTTCATGCATCTTTGACCAGCCTATTTTCAAAGCTTCAGCTAAAACTTCTGCTCGCACTTTTTCTTCAGTTGCCGGTAAAGGAGATAAACCTTCGACCAAGGCCTTGTAATACATCATAGTACCGCCACAAATAATAGGCAAAGCCCCTCTTTTGCTAATCTCATCAACCTTAGAGATACAATCAATTCTAAAATCTGCAGCACTATAACTATCTTTAGGATCACGAATATCAATTAAATGATGTTTGACTAAAGAGAGTTCTTCCGCAGTAGGTTTAGCTGAGCCTATATTCATTTTCCTGTAAACTAAGGCTGAATCTAAGCTAATAATCTCACAACGCAAATATTTACTTAAAGCAATTGCTAAAGAAGTTTTCCCTGAAGCAGTAGGTCCTAAAATTACTAAAGCAAACATTATGCCCTTCCTAAAAATTCTTTTGCCAAACGTTGAATTGGAACTTCTTGACAATCTTCCCCTAAAGACAATAAATCATCCAATGAATTAAATTTATCTAAAAAACCTTGGATTTTATCCTGACTTAAAACTATAGGAGGAGAGGCTTTAGCAATAAGATCTGCTAATTGCACAGGACAGATTCCCTGACTTAAATCATCTCTAGCAACCGCTATTGCGGTTAAAACTTTAGGGGCTAAATTAGCTAAATCACAGCCTCGAATAACCTCAGGAATAGACTGCAATGCCACCATTGTACGACTTAAATCTATATTAAAACCGCAACGGCTAGCATTATCTTTGGCATCTTTCAAAGCTTTAAGTTGTAAAGCTCCTAATTTGACAGCAAAAGGCATAAGCATAGGAGATTTCTTAACGTTATTATTTAAGACTTCTTGCGTATACTCTAAAATTCTTACCTTATTTAATAAACTTTCCGTTTTAACCAAAAACAGACGTTTATCAAAACGCACCAAACTTGCCCCGCAGACAGGTTCATCTAAAACAATCAGTCCTGATTTTAATTTCGTCCCCGAAATATCAATGTCAGCTAAATTATGAACATAAGTTATGTCAGCACTTGTATTCTGTTGAACTTTAACTAAAGAATCCTGAGCATTTTTAAAAAAATCCTCATGTAGAGGCTTCGCCACTAAAGGCGTTTTTAGAGATTTAAGCTCCAAATCACCTTCATGTACATGCTTAGAACTTATAACTTTTGAACTAACACCACTTGGAAAATCAGGTAAATTTACAGGAGGATTTGTATTACTAAGATCTAAATTTTTCTCAGGTGTAACATTATCAAGATAGCGGCTTAAGGAACTGATAATACTTTGCACTAAAATATCATGAACTTGTGCCGTATTGTGGAAACGCACTTCATCTTTGCGAGGATGTACATTTACATCTACCTCATGCGGATCACATTGTAGATATACTACCGCTCTTACAGGTACGTTTCGGTGATAACTTTCAAAGAAGCCCTCTTTCAAAGCGTGCACTAACATCCTATCGGCAACAGCACGACCATTTAAAAAAATATAGATAAGCTCCTGAGCCTGTGCAAAAGCTGGTGGTGCTAAAAGCAAAGTACCATTTATCTCCAAAGCAGGATGCTCTCCATGAATAGCTATACCATCACGTTCAAATTCAGGACCTAAAAGCTTAGATAACCTGCGCATCTTTGAGCTTTCATCTGTCGCTGCACTGACTTTACATAAACTTTTTCCTTCACTTATAAAGTCAAAGCCTAAATGCGGATGAGATAAAGCGCACCTTGTAAAAACATCCCTAATTCTAAGCATTTCCGAACGATCAGATTTTAAAAAACGTCTTCTTGCTGGGGTATTGAAAAAAAGTTCACAGACCTCAACAGTGGTTCCATTTAAATGAGCCGCTGGATAAACTTTACTTATTTGCTCAGGGCCTTCAACATATACACTATATGCATTTTCAGCATCTTTAATCTTTGAGGTCAAAGTAAGCTTTGATACTGAGGCTATTGAAGCTAAAGCCTCTCCTCTAAAACCTAAAGTTGTAATTGCGTTTAAATCATCAAAACTAGAGATTTTTGAGGTAGCATGCGGAGCTAAAGCCAACGCTAATTCATCTTTAGGTATACCTAAACCATCATCTCGCACACGAATAAGTTGTCTGCCAGCGCCTTTTACTTCTAAAATAATTTTTTTCCCGCCAGCATCTACTGCATTTTCTAATAATTCTTTTACAACCGATGCAGGTCTTTCTACTACCTCTCCGGCAGCGATTTGGTTTGCAAGCTGAACTGATAATCGTTTAATGGTCATGGTAAATATAAAGTTTGCCCTTTATGAATCACATTAGTTGTTAAAGAATTAACGCGTTTTATTTCACCTACAGAGGTCTTATAGCGCGAAGCAATTGCAGATAAAGAATCTCCAGCTTTTACAACTACTGATTTACCGCTAGAGCGAGAACGTACCGCCGATTCGACACGAGATTGTAGTTTTTTTGCTGGGTATTTTTCATAATATGATTTGATACCCTGATAAATATGATAAGCGATCTGTTTTTGATAATTAGGCTGATTTAATTGAATTTCTTCATAACGATTAGATAAATATCCAGTTTCTACTAATAAAGATGGAATATCTGGAGCTTTCAATACAGCCAATGAGGCATGTACCGGCGTACTCTTCTTTACATGGGTGAAATTTCCTAATTTTTTAAGAATTTCTGTCCCTAATAAATACCCCTCAGAGCGAGTATTAGTAGATGACATATCTAAAATAGTTGCAGCTAAATATGGATTACCGACACTTTGTTCTAAAACCTCACTCGCTCCACCTAAAAGCTTATCAGATTGATTATTTTTTAAAATTTTACCATTCTCTCTGCTAGCTCTGTTTTCAGATAAAACCCAAACAGAAACTCCTCGAGCTGAAGAACTATTTGAGGCGACACTATCGGCATGAATAGAAATTAACAAATCAGCTTTACGCTTACGAGCTATCTCAGATCTGGCATCTAAAGATAAAAATATATCTTTATTGCGAGTCAAAACGCCCCTAAACTTAGGATTAGAATTTATATATTTTGTTAAAGCCTGCGAAATTGCTAAAGTGACATTCTTCTCTCGCACGTTCAGGATCTTCACATTTGCGGC
>URKL01000179.1 GCA_900548485.1 uncultured Succinatimonas sp. | reverse complement strand
TAACCGAGCAATATTTAAGCCTAAACGAAAGAGAGTGGTGAATAACAATAAAGTCGGAAATGATGAAAAACCTAAAACCGAAGGAGTATACATGGTCATCATCATGATGAGAAAGGAGGCGGCTAAATTTATCGAGATGAGTAAATCAACTAAAGGTGTGGGTAAGGGAACGATCATCAAGGCGATCACTGCTATCACCATCAGTACTAAAACTAGATCTGTATGGCGAGTTAAAATTCCTACACACGCTCTGGAGCTGCCTAATAACGTCATTATTGATTTTCCTTTTCTACAAGCTTTGACATAAGTGTCTGTGCATCTTGAGCTTGTCCTAATTTAAACATTGCCCGCGCTCTAAGCTTGGCAATCTGCATCTTGGTATTTTCTTTAAGATCTTCTAAATCTAAGGCTAAACTTAAATCTAAAACATCCTGATAACGCTCTTGTTTATAAGCAATGGCCACTAAGGTCTGACGAGCCCATAAATTATCTGGGGATACAGCAATTAAAGCTTTAGCAGTTCTTAAAGCACGATCTTCAAGGCCCATGCTATAAAAGAAATACCCCAGCATTTCCATAGCCTTAATTTCATCTTTTGATAAAACGCTCGTGCTCATCTTAGCCCTCAATCATCATATCCATATAAGCCTTTAATAAAGCCTTATTTTCAAGTAGAGGCTCTAGATCTTCACGTAAAAAATGTCTTATATCACTGTCGCGAATTTCAGCAAATTTCTCTGAAATATTATTAAGGCTTGCATTTAATACATTAGGATCAAGATTTTCCACCCTATCGATATGAGGAGCTAAGCTCTTATCTAAAAGCTCCTGCTGTTTTTGATTTGAAAACAGCTTCTCAAGGCTTAGATTTTCTACATTTGAGGCTACATAGGTATCAGAGTCTGGTAAATGCGGATCATTAGTATTTGCAGGTAAGATCCCTGATACCCCTGTATTAGCATTGAGAATATCAATAGCTTTCATGAGCAAATCTCCTCATTTATACGTACAAGCTCTAAAAAGGTGCGCTCTAAATTTTCCGCACTTAGGTCAGATCCTGTAAATTGCACGATCAACATAAGATAAGGCTCCACAAAGGCTACAGTTATGACCTTAAAATGTGGCTGATTATAAGCACTGAAAGCTAAAGCCTTTTCTAAAAGCTTTTCATCTTTAGAAATATCCACACTTGAGGATACTAATAAAGCACTATGTGTATCGTTAAACTCTAAACTTAAGCTTAAAGAGCCCACCTTAAGATTTAAAGCTCCGTCATTAGGGATGATGAGGGTCTGATTAAAACCTAAACGCTGTGATAAACGCTCAAGTTCACGATTTACTAAAAAATCATTTATAACGTAGCTAGCCATTGATCCTCCCTATCGATCTTTTCATCGACAAGCTTCTGCGTGGCCTCTAAAACCGCTAAACGCTGCGTATCAGAGCCAAATAACTGACTTGAACAATTACGGATGGTAGAAAATAATTCCTGAGCTAATAAAACCTCTTGTTCAGGATCAGTTGTTTTAACATTAGCTACGATACTGGCAACATCAAGGTGCGTGACAAATTTAACATTAGCTAAATTTACAAGTTTTTTTAACATATCAGTTGTATCTAAAGAAGAAACATCGAGATGATGAACATCTGCTAAGCGTTTTACCAAATTATCTAAAAGACTACGGCCTGAATTTAAAATGCGCACCTTATCTAAACCTGAAGCTACGGCTTCTAAGGCTACTTTTTCAGAACTCGGTTCTGCCGCTTGCAGATCTGATCCTAAAGCTTTAATAAGAAAATCGAGCCCTTTATCAAAGTTTGCAGGAAATTTTTCCTGAATATAGGAAAGCATCTCTAAAGGCTCTTTAAAATCTGAGATTAAATTTGAATAAGTATGTGCAGCCTCAAGCTCATGACCTAAAAAGACTGAGGCATCGGCAAGGGCATTTAATGAAGCTAAAATCTCTTGTGAGTTTTCCTGCATCAAATGCTCTGAGGATTTTACTAAAGCTTCTTTATAATCACCTAAAGCATCCTCTGCTAAAGACAATAATAAAGCATAAGCCTCAGAGGCATTGCCTTGTAAGTCTAAAGCCTCCTGAGCTAAATCTTTAATATTGCCCTTTTGCTGCCATTTAGCAGCTAATTTCTCACCTTTATCCTTATCTTTGACCGTACTTTGCATAAGCTCTTGAAGCTTTTTGATTTTTTCAGCTAAAGAGTCTTGTTGTACTTTTTGTTTACGATCGGATAATTTAGTCTGACGGCTGTTATCTTTTGCAAAGGTAAGCTCTTCGGCAGCATCGGCAAGTTTAGATAATGGTGAAGATTCTACACTTACGGAAAGATTAGACAGATGCCCATTTGATAAAGGCACAGCTGTCTCTGCATTGGTGCTTGAAATAAAGGAAGCATTTTGTGTATTTACGCCCTGGATTTCAGCCATAAGCAAACCTCAAAAAAAACTACTATAAATAAAAGTTATTGCTAAAATTTTTATAACATAATTATGTTATTTATTCTTTAAGATCATTCTCTATTTTGCAGTATAGAACTTTTTTTAAATTTTTGTACCATTTTTGTTACTATGTTTAAAAAATATTTATCTATATCACAAATAAGAAAAGAAGATAGCTAAAAATATGTCTCTTATTTATATAAAAAATAGTTTTTTTGCAGATAAATTCTAAAAATTTTTCTTTTTGACCCGAAAATCTTCAAGCTCAACTTCAGAAAGACGTTCCTCTAAAAGCTTTTCTCTTGCTAAAAAGATCTTACGATGCTCCTCTAATTTCACTACCGCTTGATTAGCTTCCTTAATTGCATTTTTAGCATCTATTTCTTCTTTTTTTAGTTTATCTATAGAAGCTTGGGCCTCATCGATTTTTTCTTGATAGAGCAATTCTTCATAATCAAGACGGGCAAGAGCGGCTTTAAATTTTTCTAAATCATCCTGACTTAGAGTTTTACCTAATATAGTTTGATAACGACGCTCAATTTCCTCATTTTTCCAGATCTTATATTGAGATAGCGCATCTACAAGATCTTGATGATGGGCAACAGCTTGTTTTAAGCGTGTTAAGATTTGTGCATGATTTGTGATCGCCTCATCGACGCGATGACGACGTAAAGACAAAAGTGCATCTAAAGGATATTTAGTCATCAGTGTCGTTTTTCTAAAGCCTCAACGAAGCGTAAAACCTCAGCTACCGGAGCTAATAAGTCTTTAGGGATATAACAATCCTCAAGACCTTCGGCAAATAAAGCTCTGGCTAAAGGAGGTTGACGCATAATCGGGATCCCTTCACTTTTAGCTACCTCAATCATACGCCTAGCCAAATCCCCTTGTCCTTTAGCTAAAATTTTAGGTAAAGGAGTTTTTTCCCTATCATAATCAAGGGCTACAGCAAAATGAGTCGGATTCACAATCAATACCTTCGCCTTACGAGTCTTTCCCAATGTATTTTGATTTGCCATTTCCTGATGTAATTGCTTGCGCTTAGATTTAATTAAAGGATCGCCTTCGGATTCCTTAAACTCACGCTTTACCTCATCAGGTGACATCATATGATCTTTAGTAAATTTAAATCTTGTATAAACATAATCAATGACAGCAATAGCAATAAAGGCTGTAACAGAATAGATGCCTAAATCTTTTAAAATTGAACCTAAGACCGTCCAAAAATCTCCCATAGAGCCATAAGGAATTAAAAATAGTTCGCGAAAATGGGATTTTAAAGCCGCATATACCGCAAAGGTCAAAACAATTACTTTAAGAATATTTTTAATAAAATCAAAAAGATTTTTTTTAGAAAAGACCTGGGTAAACCATTTTTTAGGATGAAGATTTTCAAGCTTAGGCATCGCCGCTTTTGGAGCTACTAAAAAACCTACCTGAACTAAGTTTGAAATTAAAGCAATGGCTATGACCACACCGACTATAGGAGCAATAATTTTTAACATCGCCATCAAGGTTAAAGCACCTAAGCGTCTTAAAGCCTCTGCATATTCAAGAGAAAGCGCATAATGAAACACCGCTTCAACTAAGGCCGCTAATTCCTTAAAAATCGATTCCGACATTACCACGAAATATAAAAAAATCACCACCACAATAAAAGCTGAAGGCACCTCCTGCGATTTTGGAACCTCTCCATTTTGTCGTGCATCTCGTAGGCGTTTGTCTGTGGGTTGTTCGGTTTTTTCATCAGCCATGATACTAATCCTGATTATGCTCTTATTTTAAGATTATCGTCTTGTGCTGAAACTTGCATTGACTTCCTCCCCTTGCTAAACAAGGCAAGCACTGTAAATTTAACAATTTAAACTGATTTTAAAGCTGAACTTCTTACTTAACAAGGACTTTCTCACGAGCTTCTGCCACACATTCATCCTTGCTATAGCGAATCAACTGTTC
>URKL01000178.1 GCA_900548485.1 uncultured Succinatimonas sp. | reverse complement strand
TCAACAGCGAGGCGGAGCTTTACTTTTAGCATTAATATTTTTAATTATTTATTTTCTGTTTTTTAAGCACGATAGTGTTCCTACGTCGGTAAATCAAGCTCAACAGGAGCAAAGTAGCCCTGTATCTACAACAGAGTCTTTTGGGGATAAAAACCAAAATCAGGTGGGGGAAGATTTAAATTCTAATTTAAATCAAACAGGTAATAACTTAGGAGAAAACGCTCAAGTAAATAATAGTGTAAATCCAATCCCTCAAAGTAATCCTTGTTCTTTAAGTGAGGATAATGACTCTATCTTATTGAAAAATTGCTTTAATAGCACACCATCCTCTGAAACTTTAGAAAATTTGGCTTATGAGGCCTTAGATGTGCAACGATGTGATTTAGCTAAGCGTTTGATGTCAAATTTAGCTCGTAATGGTAATACTAAATTAGCCTTAGCTTTAGCAAAGTATGCAGATCCTAATGTTCAGGAGAGTAATTCTTGTATTAAAAAAAATGCAAAAAATGCTACGTACTGGTATCAAAAGGTTTTAGAGCAAAGCGACAATAAAGAAGCTCTCGCTGCTATGGAGAAATTAAAATGATTATAAAAAATCTAGCCCTAGCTATGGCGTTTTTTACAGTTATGGGCGCTTATGCACAAGAGCCTTTAAAGATGGAAGGTAAAGAAAGCCTTTATCAGCGTGTTTTAACTACAGAAAATTGCCCTTTAAAACAAAGCATTGCATCTAAAAATGCAGAAAATATTCCTCCTTTTACGCAATTTTATGTTTATGGCCGTGAGACGGGCTATGTAAAAGTTGGCAATGATGCTTTAGGTAAGATTGTAGGTTTTATCAGTGAAAAATGCACTATTGATTGGAAGATGCAAAGTGCATTGATGTTTACAAATCCAGCTGCACGTGAGCGCGCTTTGATTTTTGAGAGCAAAGACCCTTTGCAAGATTTTGTAGAAAATGAAGATCCACAAAATGAAAGTAAGCTTAAAAACCTTTTAAGTAAGGCGCAAAAAGGTGAGACAGCCTCGGGCATTATTAGTATTGAACCTGAGAAGTATGTAGACTGGAAAAAGAACTTTTATCTTTTGCCTATCTTAGATGCTGAAGAGACGATGTTCTATGATGGCAATTATGCTCGACTTTTACGCATAGGATCAGTTAGCGCTAAATCAAAACAAAATGTTGCATCTAATGCATCTTTGAAAGCTTTTAAGGCCGCGGTTGTTTTTGTAATTGATTCTTCAATTTCTATGCAACCATATATTGATAGAACAAGACAAGCTGTTGGTAATATTTATAAGGAAATTGAAAAACGTAATCTTCAAGATAGCGTACATTTTGGTATTGTTTCTTTTAGATCTGATGTAAAAGCAGTACCTGCCTTAGAATACACCTCAAAAATGTTTTTAACTCCAGGTGAGGCCACAGATAGAAAATCATTTTTAAATAAACTTAAGGATTTAAAGCAAGCCTCAGTTTCAAGTTCGCTTTTTGATGAGGATGCCTATAGCGGTGTCAATGAGGCCTTAGATAAGGTAAATTGGCAAGATTATGGCGGACGCTATATTGTTTTAATTACAGATGCTGGTGCTATCGATGGCAATAATGAGCATTCCTCTACAGGTCTTGATGCAAAAGAGCTCAGAGCTGAGGCTGAGCATCATGGTGCAGCAATTTATGCTTTACACCTTTTAACAGACTCAGGTAAGCGTAATCACAATCATGAAAAGGCTAAATTGCAGTATAAGGATTTAACTTATAACAAGATTATTGATAAATCTTTATACTATCCTGTAGTTGCAGGTGATATTAATACTTTTGGTAAAAAAGTTGATGAATTAGCCTCGACTTTAACTCAGCAAGTTATCGATGTAAGTTTAGGCAATCTGACAGCGGGCTCAGCCTTAAGTGCTAAAGGGGACGAGATGTTGCAAGATACTGCCATCTTGGGCAAGGCTATGCAATTAGCTTATTTAGGCTCAAAAGAAAATACTCAAGTTCCATCTTTCTTCTCAGGTTGGTTAAGCGATCGCGATCTCTTTTCACATACTAAGATCACCGCAACGCCAGTAACTTTATTGACTAAGCTACAACTTAGTAATTTAAAGCAGATAACATCAGAGATTTTAGAATCTGCAAATACCGGTATGGTGGAGCCTGAGGTGATGTTTTCACAATTACGTTCTATAGCGGTAAGTTTAGGTCGTGACCCTAATAAAATCTCTCAAAGTTCTACTTTAAAATTATCTGAATTAGGTCTTTTAGATGAGTATTTAGAAGGCTTGCCTTATAAGAGTTTGATTTCAGATTTAGATGAGCAAACTTGGAGTAGTATGGGGGCTGATGAGCAAAATCAAACTATTGCTGATTTAGAAAATAAGATTAATTATTATCAAAAAGCTAATGATGATACCTCTCGTTGGTTAAAGCTTAATCCTAAGGCCGATGCTTCTGAGGCAGTATATCCAATTCCTTTTGATATGTTGCCTTAAATTTATGAGTAAGCTTTTAGAGATAAAAAACCTAAGCTATACCTATAAAGGTGATAGTAATTTTAAGATTAAGCTTGAAGCTTTAGAGTTACAAAAATCTCAAATTTGTGCTTTAACAGGAGTTTCCGGCTCAGGGAAATCAACTTTATTAGAATGTTTAGGTTTATTAAGAGATGGCTTTGTAGCTGAGAGGTTTACTTTAGATAATTTAGATATAAGTAATCTTGATGCGGATGCAAAAGCTCATTTGAGAGCTTTGAATATAGGTTATATGCCTCAGTCAGGCGGTCTTTTGCCATATCTAAGTTTTGAGGACAATTTAAAATTACAGATTAAACTTGCTCATCCTGACTTTAGCTTAAAGCGTATGAGAGAATCTATAGAAGCTCTTATGCCGTTACTTGTGCGCTTTAAGCTTGATAAGCTTTTAAAGAGCAAGGCTCAGGCTTTATCAATAGGTCAAAGACAAAGGGCTGTATTTTTTCGTGCCTTAGCTCATCATCCACAAATAGTTCTTATCGATGAACCAACCTCTGCTTTAGATCCTGCTAATGCTGAGAGAATTTTTGAGACTATGGTTGAATGTGCTAAATCTCTTGAAATAGCCATTTTACTTGTAACTCATGATCTTCATTTAGTTTCTAAATATCATCTACAAAATTGCGCCTATAGCCTTGAAAAAAGCTTTGAAAATCTTAGTGTTTTTAGGATGCAGGAGGAGTTGTGATCTGCTCTTTATCTTTAAAATCATTGTGCTTTGATAAGCTTATGAGCTTGTGCATTATGATGGCTATGACGGCGATTATTGCACCTTTATTGCTTTTATTTTCTTTACGCTACGGCATTATTACTAAGGCTGAACATGATTTAGCGAATAATCCTAATAATCTTGAGATAAAAATGCTCTCAGGTTATGTCTTAGAGGAGAGTTTTTTTGCTGATATGCAAAGAAATCCGCATGTGGGTTTTATCATTGAACTTACACGAGCTCTAAGCCTTACTTGTGATATTAAGTCAGAGCATAAATTTAAAGCCAATATTGAAGCTGTGCCTACAAAGGATGGCGATCCTTTAGTAAGTTTTAGCCGTATAAATCATGTTTTAGAAGAGCATGAGGCTTTTGTTTCTAAGGCCTTAGCTTTAGATTTAAAGCTTAATGTTGGTGATGAAATTAAAGTTGCTATTTCAAGAATCATTGATAATCGTCGACAAAGTAGTATTGAGACTTTTAAAGTTGCCGGAGTTTTATCACAGGCGGTAACCTCAAGAGCGCTTATATATCTCCCTTTGGAGGTGATTTTAGCTATGGAGGATTATCGTGATGGTTATGAACCTAAATATTTTGCAGATGGTAGTAATTTAAATCAAAAGCGCAATAGTTTTGCTAGAGCTCGTATTTATGCTAAGAGTTTAGATGACGTGATTCCTTTAGCTAGTAAATTACGCGAACACTTTAATATTCGAGATGAAAGTGTAGCTATTGAAAATGTTAAAGCTATAGCGAGGGTTTTAAATATTATTTTTGGCATTATTGCTGCCGTCACGATCGTCGGTGGAGCTATTACGCTTGCAGGATTAATTTTCTCGAATATAAGTCGACAGCATAAGAGCTTAGCTTTGTTGCGGTTGATGGGGTTTAATGGCTTTAAGATTGTCTCCTTAGTCTGCATGCAGAATTTTATTTTAGCTTTAGGGGCTTTTTTATTTGCTTTGATTCTTTTTTATGCAGGCATGAGTATTTTCAATTTTTATTTTTCTATAAATTTAGAACAGGGTGAGGCAGTTAGTACCTTAAAGTTTACGCACCTTTTGCTTGCTTTTGTGTTCACAACTAGCTTAGTTTTGACCATATCTGTTTTAAGCGTACGTTTTAAAATTTTAAAGACCGAGATAGCTTCTACTTTAAGAGAGGAGTGATATGCTAAAAATTTTTGTAGTCGGTTCGGCCAAGCC
>URKL01000177.1 GCA_900548485.1 uncultured Succinatimonas sp. | reverse complement strand
ACATGAACGGGCGCATTTCATTGGACAGCCTGCAATTAAACGCTCCCGATGAAGGGTGGTAAATTTGCCACCACAAACAGACATAAATCCAGATAAGCCTTCTTTTTCATGATCTAAGGCTACAAAGTCACGAGAGGCATTTCTACCTGAGACTTTTTCATCAGCACTGTATAAAGGTCTGCAACCGGCAAAGACTCGCAAGATTCTGTAGTCATATAGATTTTCAAATGTTGCAGTACCAATTTTTAACATGCTCTCAACTTCTTCTTGTTTAGTTGAATTGTCATCTGGAGTACTGTTAACTGAAGTTGTACCTAAAATTGTAACGGTGCCGTGAGGAACAAAAATATCCGCATCGGCAGGTTTATGTAGTCTATGAATAACGTTGTGACAAATTCTATGGTTAAAAGCGATAAGTGATCCTTTAGAAGGACTAACCTTTATTTTTAATCCTGCTAAAGCTGCAACTTCGCCACACCAAGGGCCAGCAGCTGAGATTACATAGGAGCAGGAGATTTTTTTTATTTCATGATTGCGAACATCTTCAATGGTTACACCATGAACACGACCGCCAGTAGAATCAATGGAAATCACTTTGTGGTAAGTAATGGTTTTACCGCCATAATTTTTTGCGCTATCAAATATCTGCCATAAGAGACGGAAACTGTCTATGGCAGCACCTGGGCACATAAAAGCAGATTGAACTTTTCGACTTACATTAGGTTCAATTTCAAATAAATCAGCTAATTCTATACGCTTAGTATCAATTCCAGCTTCAGCACATGATTTAAGCCAAATATCTTCATAATCCTCATCATCCTCGGGAGTACGGATGAAAATAGAATTAATTGGTTCAACACAGTGTTTGCCTATTTTTCTTAAGATTTTATTTTCTTCGATACACTCAATTGCAGCATGTTTATCTTTTACTGCATAGCGTGCACCTGAATGTAATAGGCCATGAAAGCGAGAACTAGTTCCACAACCAAGATCCCCGCGTTCAACTAAAATAGCTTTGATGCCTCGCATTGAGAGATCTCTTAGGATTCCAGCACCGGTGGCTCCACCTCCGATAATCACGACATCAGTATTTAACATAAACTTCTCCCTCAAATTTAAAATTAGGTACACAGAATACCTGTGTACCTAAGAGCCTTATGTTTATTCTATAGTTGCGTTTTTAGCGATAGTTCTCTTCTCGTCAATCATTACAATGGCAAGTAAGATTACTGCTAAGACAGAGCCACCTATGAGCAGATAGAAGCCCCAATCCCAACCGAAATGCTCAACAGTCCAACCAATTGCAGCGGAAGCGATAACAGAACCACCTAAGTAACCGAAAAGACCGGTAAAACCAGCTGCGGTGCCTGCAGCTTTCTTATGAGCTAACTCTAAAGCGTGTAAGCCAATGAGCATAACCGGACCATAGATTAAGAAGCCGATAACGATCATGCAGGCCATATCGATTTGTGGGTGACCTGCTGGGGTTAACCAGTAGATGATAGTTGCAATAGTTACTAAGGACATGAAGAACACACCGGTTGCACCACGATTACCCTTAAAGACCTTGTCAGACATCCAACCACAGAATAAGGTGCCAGGAATACCAGCATACTCATAGAGGAAGTAAGCCCAAGAGCTAGTATCAATAGCGTGCATCTTAACTTCGCTTAAGTAGGCTGGAGACCAGTCTAAGATGCCGTAACGTAACAGGTAGACGAAAACGTTGGCGATAGCGATTAACCATAATGCCTTGTTAGGGAAGACATACTTCATGAAGATTTCACGGGCAGTAAGCTCAATTTCAGACTCTTTTTTGTCATAGTCTTTCGGATAATCGTTCTTGTATTCTTCAACAGGAGGCAAACCACAAGATTGCGGAGTGTCACGCATCATGGCAAAAGCAAAGATGGCAACGATGATAGCGGCAACAGCAGGCATATAGAAAGCAGCATGCCAATCGTTAAACCAAGCCATACCAAGTAAGAACAGGAGCGGAGGAATACCACCACCGACGTTATGAGCGCAGTTCCAAACAGAAACAATACCACCACGTTCTTTTTGGGACCACCAATGAACCATGGTACGACCGCAAGGAGGCCAACCCATACCCTGGAACCAACCACAGATAAACAGCAATACAAACATTACTGCAATTGAGGAGGTTGCCCAAGGGAATACGCCCATAACGAGCATAACTGAGGCAGCTAAGATAAGGCCTAGTGGTAAGAAGTAACGGGGATTAGCTCTATCTGAGAAAGATCCGGAAATAAATTTTGAAAAACCATAAGCAATAGAAATTGCTGAAAGGGCGAAACCTAAATCAGCCTTTGAGAAACCTTCTTCTTGTAGATAAGGAATAGCTAGAGCGAAGTTTTTACGCACTAAGTAATAGGCGGCATAGCCAAAGAAAATACCAAAGAAGATTTGCCAACGTAGTCTGCGGTAGGTCGGATCAATCTGATCTTTTGGCAGACGTGCAATGTGAGCTGCAGGTTGCAAAAATTTAAGCATACATAACTCCTCGTATGAGTTTGTTAATTTAAAATTTAATTGGTGTTAATAATTGTGATAAATACCACCAATTTCTTTTATGCTAATTTTAGGTTTAATTTATAGAAATAATTGTGATTATGATCAATAAAAGCTTTTAATAAGTCAATACTTCTTTGATACTGTGATCTTATCTTTATTTTCACAAATGGCTTTATTTTTCACAGATAAATATTAGTCTAATTATCGGCATTAAAACTATAATATTTTTTAAAAAGGTGAAAAAAATAGCTTATTAGAGGTTTAAAAGGGCTTTTTTTAACTTTATTTGATAGTACAAGCAGAAAAAACTCTTCACAATTCTTTACGTAATATTCACATGTTTAATTAAACAGCTCACATTAAATCACATGGCTTTGTTAATTATTTTTTTAAATGATGTTTATTTGAAAATCTAACATTTAAGATGTTTGAGCAAATTTTTTAGAATTTAAATCTCATCAGAGAAAAGTTTTTAAAATAGTATGTTCTTATATACAGAACAATTGAAATATTTTGAAAATATTTGTGAAGGGTAAAAGGATAATAATTTAGATCTAGGTGAGATTTATCAAAATTTAGGCACAAAATTCGTACTTAAGTTTAAAAATGTAGAGGGATGATTAGATGTAGATGATCACAAAGAAGATCTGACGTAATCATTTAATCTTAGCCAGTGTGTTTTTCTGTTCTATATATTGCTTAATAATTGAAAAAGATTAATCTTCACAACTAGTAGCAAAATAAGCTTAAGAGCTTTGTGCTCTCCCACAAAGTTATGGACTAATTCAGAACTTGTAACTTTTGGAGGATAAATGACCAGAAGCTTCATCTCTAGCGAATTTAACTATTTGAGATCAAATCTAGAACATTAAAAGAGAATATTTATCGATAAAGCTCATTTAAAATTGCCAAAGTAAATGTATTTTATTTGTATTTAATCATAAAACAGATAATTTTATAGATTATAAGTTCGATATTTGATAATAAAAGTATACATTATCTCTTTATACTGCTATACTAAGCTCATAAAAGCAAGAACAGCATAATCTTTTCTGTGGCTGTGCTAGATCTGTATGGAATTAGATACTTGCAAAAAAAAGAAGAAAATCAGGAATATCTTGAGGATTTTGAGTCAGTACAAAAATTCACTTATGCTAGATAGTAGTGTAAGCAGTAGGGATATCCTTGCTTTAGCAAGGGAAAGAAGTTAATGGAAAAATCTGATTTTTTGACAAAGTAACATTGAGCACCAATAAAAGATGGATTGAAAACATATGAAAACATTAATTGATTTTTTAAACGACCAAGACAATACGGTTGCATCTCTTACAGATGCAAAGTTTACTTCTGACAGAATCTCGCAAATAAATGCTCTTTATGGCAAGTTATTTGGAGAGGAGTTTGGTGGCGATTTTAAAGTTGTTTATAAAGAAGAATTTAAATCTTCTGATGGTCGAGAGGGTATAGGATATCGTATGTTTAATCCTCAAGGTTATCAGTTACGTTTTTCATTTAACAAAGATAATGTTACTGCATCCAATGCAAAGAATACTCTTGATACATTTGTCGTTGATTCAATTGATTTTTGGGACAAAAACAATACTGAATTAGATAAACCATCATTTACTTGTACTTTCTCTTCTTCGCGTAGCGTTGAACAAATTTTTAAAATTTATAAAAACTTATGCAATTTATTTAGTAAAGGTGAAACTGGTACATTTGGTTCAGATGATTTAGTTACTGAAAAATAATAGTTTTTGATTTCCTTCCCTTGCTTTAGCAAGGGAGGTTCCCACTTGAAAATTTGCTTATCAGCTTTAGGAATGAAAACACTATATGCGAGATGATCAGTATCTGTTGACTTCCTCCCCTTGCTAAAGCAAGGGGATTCCTATTGTATCTCCTCGGCCTTTACTTTTGAATTTGGGATATCCTGCTTCATGATTAA
>URKL01000176.1 GCA_900548485.1 uncultured Succinatimonas sp. | reverse complement strand
GACTACAAGCAGGTAAAAAAGTGCACAATGTTTGCAAGAATGATGATTAAAAAGGTATTCATCAAAGATGTGCCAGTAAAGGCAAAGAGAAAGCCGATACCTAAAACCATGCCTGGAACAGTGTTTGCAACCATAGCAAAGAAATCAAGTGATTTTTTGCACCATGAATTTAGCCTTGAGCGGGCATTTAGCATACCGGCAAAGTAGCATAAGATTGTGCCGGTTATAGCTGTTATGACAGCTACCATAAGAGAGTTTATATATACCTTAAAGATAGTACTATCAGATAAAATACGTTTTAAAGTCTCTGTAGTAAAGTAAAGCTGATATGGATAGCTCTTAACGAAGGGAACAATAAACATTACCAGAAAGGTAGCGATTAAAGCTAAGGCTATCAGACAATAGAAAATATAGAATATAAATTTTAATTTATTGTTTTGTGTAGTATTTAATCGAGATATTTTATTGTATCTAAAATTAAGCTTATCTAGATAAGCAAGAATTAAGACCGAAATAATTGATGGCAGAAGCATCACAAGTGCAATTACGGAGCCATTAGAAAAATCTGGAATAGCTCCCATCATTGTGCCATATAAAGTTATGGAAATAACTTCATAACGCCCAGCTATAGATGCAGGGATACCAAAGTCTGTGAAATTTAAGAAAAATGAAAGAATAAATGCAGAGGCTATAGCACCGATTACAGGACGAAAAGCCGTCATGTAAAAGGTTTTAGCTTGATTATCTCCCATTACTTTAGAGACGATGATAAAGTTTTTATCTACATATTTAAAGGAGTTATTAAGGATCATAAAAGCTGGAGGCAATGTATAAATAACGCCGGCAATTAATAATCCATAAAATCCATAAATTGAAAAAGGCAATTGGCCGAATGTTCTGGTTATTAGTCCTTGGCGGCCAAATGAATAGATAATTGCAAAACCATAAGTAATTGAAGGAAGAAAGAGCGGTAATAACAAGATGATAGTAATCATCTGCGAGAATTTACGGTTAAAATTAATAAAATTTAAGCCGTATGCACTTATAAACGCAATACAGGTTGCAATAAAAGCAACAGAAAAAGAAATTTTAAACGAATTAAATAGAGCTGTATAAAATTTATTCTGCGTTAAATAATTAGCAAAATTAGCAAAAGAAAAACTACCATTTACATAAAAGGCTTGATTTAAAACGCTATATAGAGGGTAGGCTAAAATCACAACCAAAAGTAACGTAATGATTATAAATATAATTTTAAATTCCTTACGCTCTTTACCAAGTATTTGCTGGAACATATTCTTCTTATATATTTATGATGACAATTAGAATGCTAATAATGGAGCATTCTCTGTATTAAAGAGCTTGAGGATGTTGTTACGCTTGATCATAAGCTGTGAAAGAATGAAATCTTTAATGAAATTATTTGCCGGGGTATGGACAATCTGCGAAGGATTGGCAAACTGACTTACGTGTCCTTGATTTAAAATTAAAACCTTATCTGAAATAGATAAAGCCTCTTCAGGATCGTGAGTTACAATGATTGTGGTAAGTTCAAATTTGCGAGCGATATTTTTAATATGAGTTTTGATGGATTCTTTGATCATACCATCAAGGGCAGATAAAGGCTCATCTAAAAGAAGGATCTTAGGTTTCATAACTAAGGTTCTAGCAATCGCAACTCTTTGTTTTTGACCTCCTGAGAGTTCATCTATACGCTTATTTAAATGATCTCGCAGATTTAAAAGATCGATTAAAGAATCAACCTCTTGTTTTGAAGAGATATTGCTTTTGTTTTTAAGACCATAGACGATGTTTTTATAGGCATTGAGATTGGGAAAAAGCGCAAAGTCTTGGAATACAATATTAAAACCACGTTTTCTCATAGGAACGTTGGTAATATCTTCACCATTTAAGATGATTTTTCCAGAGCTTACCTCATGTAAACCTAAGATTAAGTTTAAAAGAGTACTTTTACCGCATCCAGAAGGTCCTAAAATCGATATAATTTCGCCTTTATTAATTTTAAGATTTATATTATCAAGGACTAAATTTCCATCAAATGATTTGGATATATTTTGAAGCTCTAACATTTTTTCTTCTCATTTTTAAACTTATCAACAATGCGCGTATTTTAAAAATGAGAAGTTAAGATTTAATGTATGAATTGTAAAACTTATATAAATTATTTAATCAAGAGAAAATTTTGTTAATTATAATAAATATAATTCTAAGGTCTTGTCTTAATATCTTATACGACTAAATTATATCCTATAAGTATAGCCAATTTAGGACTTATTATTTGATCTTAAAAACAAATTTTCAGAAATAAAAAAATTTTTGCTTAGTTTTTATGTTTATTCATATAGACCTCAATATGAGGCTGCCTCTAAAAGAACTAAAAAAAGATATTATAAGTATCGATAAGATTGAAGAGACAGATGGTATTGGCAAAATTAATTCTAGATTTTTAAAACTTTATCCTGATTTTGTTCATTTTAATGTTCTTCGTACTGCTAAAAATGTAATACTTATTAAAGACATTCTTTCTTCAAATCAAGGTGATAATAATTTTGATAAGAATATTCTTCTTGTAGCTAAGCATATGAAATTTGGAGCAGGCTATTTCATTATAGAAGCTTTCAAACTTTCTTATTCAGGACGTGCTTTAAAAGCTTTATTTGATGCTAAAAAAATAACTAAAGCTCAATATGAGCAATTACTAACTCTTTTGATTTTCTCTATATACGAAGGTGTTAAATATTTACCGAAGTTTTGCAAACTAGTAGACATAAAAAATTCAACGTTATTAACAACCATTTTTAATTTATGATATTTAATAAAATTTCGTGAAAAATCGTTTGATATATTGTATATTAACTAGTAGACTTTTTAGTATACCAGTTAATAAATCATAAAATGCTCGACGATGAATTATTAAAGCAACTCCCTAATTTATACTATGAACGTAAAAAGGCTAGGGGTGTTACTTACGTTAAAACTTTTGATGGTAATGTTTGGCTTAAAGAAAAGGGTTATGCCATAAAATCTAATACTTGTACTATAGGCAAGATTGAAAATGGTACTGGTTTAGGCTTAATTAAATTTACAAAAGAATTTTTGAGTAAAAACAAACAGTTTTCAAATATAGCGATAATTCGTTATGAAAATACAGATACCCTAACTTTTTCTCTTAGAGTTGAACATAATTTGTCGTCAAAAACTGTAAGAAATCAAAAGGCATCATGTTCTCATGATATTAAGAGTGTGTTATCTGTAGGTCCCTATTTAGTATTTAAATCTCTATTAAAAAATGATCCGCTCTTAAACACTTTAAAAAAGTGCTTCCCCGATAATTATAAAGAGATTTTATCCTTAGCTTATTTTTGTATTTTGGAATCAAATTTTAAATCAAACCATTATGCTCTGTTTGCCGAGGAAAATAAACTTCCAGAAAATAGTAAACTCACTCCTAGTAATATAACAAGGCTATTTCAATCTATAACAGAGGAAAATGAACTAAACTTTTTTAAAGAATATTTTGATAGCCTATACTCATCTAAAACAATATGTAGAAGACGTTTTTTCGCATTAGATTCTACATCTATTAGCACTTATGCTGATTATTATGATGCATGTTATGGTCATAACAAACAAAATGAAGATATCCCCCAAATAAATGTACTCATGCTGACAGAGCAAAAATCTAGCAGACCTTTGTTTTACAACAGATTTAACGGCTCTATACCTGATATTTCCACCGTTGAGAGCACCTTTAAAACCTTACTTCATATTGGCATGCATTCTTTTGTTGCTGTTATGGATAGAGGTTATTACAGCAAGGATAACTTACAGAGCATAATTGAAGATGGTTATCACTTTTTAGTATGTGTACCTACAGAAAAAGTAACTACTTACGATGATGTTATCAATGAGGCTACTATAGCCTTTGTGAAAGGAGATAAATATGAAGGAGCTATTGATGAAAATGTCTTTACTAAAAAAATAAAACAATCTTTCAAAATAAAAGATAAAAATGTCACCCTTAATCTTTATGTGCATGTCTTTTATGATCAAGAGGTTGCAGCTATAGCAACTAAAAGAATTCAACAACGTCGTGAAGAAGTAATTAAGCTAATTAAATCTAAAGCAAAACTTGATGCTAACAGTCAGACTTTCGCTAATAAATACCTAATCATTAACAAAGATACCGGAGATATTAGTGTTAATAATAAAGCCTTCCAAGAGGCAAATAATAAAGCCGGTATGTTTGTTCTTGTATCAGACACAATTCACCAAGGAAGAGAAGCTTTTTATGGTTATAAAGACAGGCAAAGTGTAGAAGATTGCTTTAAAGATTTAAAAGTGAAAATGAATTGTGACAGATTTTATACGTCAAGCGAAAGCTCTCTTATAGGAAAGAGTTTTATAGAGTTTATAGCACTTTCTTTGTATATGATGATGACGCATAAATTGAGGAGCTTTTTA
>URKL01000175.1 GCA_900548485.1 uncultured Succinatimonas sp. | reverse complement strand
GGACAAGCGGGACAGCAGGAGAAGCAAGGCAGGCGGAGCTGTTTGCTCTAGGCCTTTGGCATAACTTTCATCATAAAGTTTTAAAGACTTATCTTGAGCGTCTTTAAGGCTTTGCTCTACCTTAATTAAGAGCTCATTAGCCTTGCATAAGGAGGCATAATCAGAAGCTTTGACAATACGTGTACCCGCTTGCGGTTGCCAAGCATTTTTTAAAACGAAAGTTCCAGACATGTTGCTTCCATCTCTTGTTTAAGAATGTTTAAAACACTATGTAAAAGGTTGGCATAAAGAGGTTCATCAAGAGTCTCATTAGTGCTCATAAAAGGAAAGCGCTCTTTTAAAGGATCAGAGATTTTAGAAGCTATAAATCCTAGGCTTTTTGAAGCATTCGGCAAGATTATGGCAGCACTAAACTCTATGTTATAAGTTAAATGCTTTTTTAGATTAGGACTCATATAAAACTGTGCCCGACCTGTGGCAAAATTATAGATATCCTCTCCTAAGATCTTTTTAATCTCTAAAAGATCACAAGCTTTTACGGTCTTTAAAATCTTGTCGGCAAAAATTACTGCCCCTAAAAGCTTTTGCAAACGGAAAATCTCAGATTCAGTTAAAAGACAGAATCTATCTTCAAATTTTGCAAAATCAAAAAAAAAGGGGCCCTCTCTTTTAATCCGTCTTAAAACCTCAGGCTTTAACACTAAAGCACTTAAAGGACCATCTTTGAGAGCTAAAAGTTCTGATGGCGGTATATTTAAGCCATTAAAGCTTAAAATGCGCTTAAATAAGGTCTCTTTTGTACTTAAAAGCTCTGAGGCAAAGATCTTATCCATGCTTATGACTGATCCTCATCTGCCTTTTTGCTTGCAAAACTAATCAAATTTCGCTTATACATAAAGAATAAAGCCAAAGCTGTGGCTAAAAGTGAAGCAATAATACCATAGGCTATATAGGCACTACTGCTTAAATACCAAGGTACAGTCTTAATTGCCGGCGGAATAATCTTTTCTGAAAAACTCTCAAGCATGACGCTGACTCTATCTTGAGTCAAACCCGGAACTGCTCGAGCAGCGGTTTCTTTAATCTCAGCTGTCATATTAACTACAGGAGATGTCGGTGTATGTCTTAAAAATACGGCTGCACTTGGAGGCGTTGTCAACCCCGAAGACTGTTCATGTTGTACTAAGGTCACATGCACTCGGGCATCTAAAACCCCATCAATTTTTGAAAAGGTTGCAGATAATTCCTGAGATAAACCAAAAGCAAAACGCGCCTGCTCCTCAAGTTGTGAGGAAATCATTGACTGTCCTGAAAAAATACTGCCTAAGGACTGATAATTAGTCCTAGGTAAGCTGTTTTCACGAATAATATCAAGCGCTCTTACCATATCGCTTTCATCAACCGTTATGGCAAATAAGCCCTTACCGCTTGACACTTTTTTAGCATCAATATTGCGCTTTAATAAAGTTGAAAGCATTTCATTGGCATCGGCCTCAGAAATTCCTTCATATAAAGGCTCATGACAGCCACTTAAAAAGACTGTGGCTACCATGGTGATTATTGCCAAAAGTTTTTTTGCATGCATCTATTTAGCGCTCCGCTAATGGCAAACTATTCTTAGCTAAAATAGCACTTGGACATTGCTTATCGACAATAGTCTCATACAAGGCTTGTGCCTCAGTGCCTTGACGTTGTAAAACCTTAGAGAAAACTTGCATTGATTTTACATCATCAAGATCTTGCGGACACTCTCCTAAAAGCTCTTCACCTCGGGCAAAGTCATCAACGACAAGATAAGTAAAGGCAAGGCCGATCTTAGCTGGAACTAGATCTGCATTGTACTCAAGCACGTTTTCAAAAATACGCCGCGCCTGTAAAATCTTACCTTGCATGCAAGCAAAAAAGCCCGTCTCAATTAAGCGACTTAAATTAGATTTTTCAATAAGCTCTGCCATATGCTTTCCTTATACTTTTTGCGCAATGCTCTTAAGCGAATCGGTAAGATTCTTAGTTAAAGATGAGGTTAATTCCATCATGGCATTGTATTGACCAATCATAAAATTGACCTCAATCATTGCCTGTTGCTGATCTTGTGAATCAAGCGTTGAAATTTTTGCCATCTCGTTTTTAATATCTGCATTTACCTTACTTAAGCTATCTAAAGTATTACTGATGGTATTAGCAAAAGTACTTCCGGAAATTTCCATAATATTCTCCTTAAGCGCAAGCTTGTAAACATACATCAGAGGCGGCTAACAGAGCTTCATGAAGAGCATTTAACTGCTTGTATTCATCAGGGCTTACACCCTTATCTAAGGTCTGTTTAACGCTTTGAGCACAGGCATAAAAATTATCATTTAAAAGCTTTAAACTATAATTATCATGATTATTAAGAGCTTCAAATACATCAATATTATCTAAGTTTGAATTCATGAACCTCATTCCCCCTTTTAACCACAATTTTATGAATATCAATCTGACTTACAGTAAATCCTGATGGCAATACTCCACCTTCAAAATACTTATGCCCATTTCTTAAGGTAATAAAGCGTAAAGGCTCAAGTGTAACGCCCATAATATCCTCAATATTCAAAGGCTCAGTCTTAGTAACCTTAGTATCAACTACCTCAACGGGCTTATCTACAGTTTCGGTATTTTCACTATCATCAATCACGTTAATAGTTTCAATCCGACTTTTTGGCAAATCCTGCATATTGTAAAATTCAAGCGGGATTGCCAGCTCATCTTTTAAATCATCTCTAATCTTAAAGAGATCTGTGCGCTCTTTTAAAGTAAGATCACCTGCATAAAAAATAGCTCCATCGGTATAATTAAAGGTCAAAAAGTCTAAATGCTTTTCTTTAAGTTTAGGCAATAAGAGCTCTTCAAGCTTGTCTTTATAAACAATATGTCTTAAAAAATTCTGCTCATATTGAGAGCTTAGTGTGGTAAATAAACGCGCTTCCACATAAGGATCTTTAATATAGGCACTAATCTCAACAAGATTATTATCCTTATATTTTGCTTTAGCGTCATACCCCATGATCTTTAAAGTTTTTTCGATGCCTAAAAGATAAGCATCATAGATCTCAAGATGAAGCACTAAGGCAGATGAAGTTTGTGGTAAAGCTTCTAAAAGCTTGTTTAAACTCTCCTGTGAAGGTACCTGTCCGTATAAGGCTAAGGCTCCATCCTCTTCTTTTAAGGAAATCTCATAACCTAATTTATCTAATACCGCATGAACCTTATTAAAATCTTCCTGTTTGCTATCATGTCTAAAATACTGCGGACCAAACATTAAAGCACTTAAGAGCACAATTAAAATTAAAGCTAAAATTATGCTTAAAAGATGCGGATAATGAGATTTTTTTGGCTCTTCTACTGTTGTTTCTTCTTGTTTAGGCTCATCTTCTAAGCTTTCAGGCTCTTGTGCTTTATTTTCAGTTAAAACATTTAATTTTTGTAAAAGATAAGCATCATAATCAGGCCAAGGGGCATCAGCATCCTTAAAGGCCATCACGGTATTACCAAGCTTTAAAAAACTACCACTTGTCCAAGTTGTACTTTCTTTAACTTTCTCATCGTTAAGATAACAGTCGCCATCTTTAGGTTCTAAAGAGATCTTTAAATCATCACCAATACTTAAAACTACATGCAAAGGCGCTAATTTATCATCCGTAAAGATAAGATCATTATTATCGCCGCTACCTAAAAGATAACGTCCAGCTTTAAGCTCAAATTGAGCCCCGGCTTGTGGTCCTTGATAAATTCTAAACTTACAGCCTGACATCTTACACTCCTTATCTTGAGGCTCGATTTGAGCTGCATCCGGAGCTATCAGGGGTCTTCGCGGCACGCTTTAAATAATTATCCTGTGTCGGTGACATAACAAATTCCTGATTATCTAAATCTGCAGGCAGTTCCTGAAGCTCGCCTAAATCCATGACTCTTGGCGTAATGATGATAAGACGTTCACGTCTGAAACTATCATCACCTTCTGAACCAAATAATTTACCGGCAACCGGTACATCCTTAAGGCCAGGAACTCCCTCCTCACCTGATTGTTTATATTCAATATAATAACCACCTAATAGCAAAGATTGACCTTCACGGACTAAAGCCCGAGTATTTATCTTAGTTTGCTTGATAGGCGGGACTCCTGAAGTAGTATCGACATTGTCATTAGAATCCTGATTACTTTGAATATTTACAATCATAGAAATAAACGGCGCTCCACCTTGAGGATCGTCAATAATATGTGGAGTTACCTGTAAAACTGTGCCTGATTCTACTTTAAAGAGATCGACATCCTGATAACCACTGATGCTTACATAACGTGTGGTGGTATCTTCTAAAGTCGCTTCAATATTATCTAAGGTTAATACTGAAGGTCTACCTAGAGTACGTGCCTGCGAGTTTTCCTCAAGGGCATTGATGGTAGCCATGAAACTGCTATGCCGGGTATTAAAAACTGTGGAGAAGATACCC
>URKL01000174.1 GCA_900548485.1 uncultured Succinatimonas sp. | reverse complement strand
CATTGTCAGTGTATCTACATTCACTTTCAACTGACGCAGCTTTTCTTTTACGGAAGGCCTCATAAGCTTGAGCAAAACATTGGCTTAAATTTTTTGAAGCTATTTTAAATTTTATAAATTCCTCATTATTTTCTGCTTTAGATATAGAGCCTTTTTCTAGACGCATGAAATTATCTTGGCTATGTAGAGGGGTCTTTGTTTTTTTTAAAACTTTGTCATAGAAATTGTCTAATTCTTCAAAATTATCACAGTTTTCAGCTATTTTCTTAAGTTTGTCAAATATGTTGTTTTTGAGTTCATATTTAGTACCGTAAAGATTGATGCTATTAGGTTCAGCTGAAAGAACACAGTCTTTATAATTAGCCTTCCAAATTTCTAATTGCTCTTTAGCTTTAGATTGCTTTTCTTTTATATGAGAAAGCAATAAATCTAATTTTTTATCTAAGCTATTATTTTTACTTAAAAGTTGAGTTAAAAGCTTAGGCTTGGAAACTAGAGGCTTTTTAGTATCAGAAATTAGATTTTTTTCAGAATCGGAAACAAGAGCTCTTTTAGTATCAAAACCTAAGTTTAAAGCATAACCGTGAAGATTTACTAAGGGCTCTTTAAGTTTATTATCACCTATAAGTCTTACCTTTTTTAGCGAATTGCTTACCTTTTTTAGCGAATTGATAGTATTTGTAAAGAGCTCGTCTTTAGGGGTATCCACAATAGACAATAAAAGTTTAGCGTTGCTATTGGTATAAAAAAGTTTTCTGAAGATATAAGAGCAGGCTTTATGATACTGCTGAGTAGTATCATTATTAAGTTCAATACTAAATGGTTCACCTGACTCAAAAGCGTAAATCTGATTTACAACACTATTACAAAAAGAATGGATAGTTCGGATTGAAGCTGTATCAATATTTCTCTCAGCTTTAATTAAAATGCGGGATTTTTTTTTGCAGATAATACGTGCGTCATTAGATAGAAGCGCGTCATCCTTAAGATTATATTTATTTTCATTGAGGCTTTTTAAAATGTCTCTATCTTGTTTAGGTAAATAACTACCGATAAGATCGATAAGTTGCTCTTCTGCGATCTCATTTGGTAAAAGGCTTTTTTTGATAGGGGCTATACTTAATTTTTCTAAAATAATTCTTATGGTGCGAATTTTATCGCGAATTCGGTCACGAAGCTCTGCAGTTGCAGAATTTGTAAAGGTGACAACTAAGATATTTTCAATATTCAAAGCTTCATTAAGAGAGCTTTTATCATTATCTCCAGTAGGACCTAATAATAATCTTAATACCATATAGGTGATATTAAAGGTTTTACCCGTACCAGCACTGGCTTCAATGATAGATGAACGTCTTAATACGAAGTTTTTTATAACATCAAGAGTGTGGATATTTTCAGTCATAATTATTTGCCCAAGACGTTTTTGATATTGAGGAAGTAAAAACGCAAAAAGTTAATAAAATCATCTTTGATAAAAGAATCGTCTTTTAAATGGAGATCTTCATTTTCAAACATATAACGTTGTTCATCGTAATAAGTTTCAAATTTTAATAATTTGCTGGCGGCATTTTGATTATCATTTAAGGAATTTATATCAAATTCTTCTTTGGGGCTTAAACATGCATCGCCACCAATTTGAGGTCGTAGAAGCCCTTTGATATAAAGAGAAAGAGCTTCCTTTAAAACTTGCAAACGCTGTTCTTTGTCATTTATAAGCGGAAGACTATTGAAACTTTTTTGATTGATAACATATGTATAATCATATTGTAGGCCTATTTCTTTTTGGATAAGCCCTATGAGAAAAGCCTTAATAAGACGTTTAGGCGAGCTGTCGTCTTTAAATGGGTTGATTACTGCATTCATAAGCGGTACTTCACCTTTTAAATAGATCTCATAATCTACGTCTTGCACTTTTAGTGTAAAAGGAGCTAGTTCAAAACTTTTTTTATCAGAGTTTAAGGTAATATTATTATCTTTGAGGGTATTTATAATATAGTGAGCAGTATCTTTTAGTTTTTGTCGTTGTTTATTTAAGAACACGCCATAAGGCATAGCGCCACTTTTACAAGCATTATCTATTTTTTCATCTAAGAGTTCTAAAGAGTTATCTTCACAAGTAACATCATTTAGAAAATTTTTGATTAAATTACCATAAGCAATTTTATTTAATTCATAAGCTTCATCATCTTCAGGCAAATCCTGTTCATAGCTCTTAATGGAGAGTTTTAAAGATTTTCTTAAGAAGAACTTTGTTGGATATTGAAAGAATTCTATAAGGTCGTCTAAATTAACTGTAAGCGTAGATGGTAGAGTGATATTGAAATTTAAACCTTGAGCTAAAAAGACTGGTTCATTTAATTCTTTATTCTTTATCTCAATATAGCTTGATTCATCAAATGATGGTAAAGATAAGGGGCTAGTAGTTTTGACAAAATTTTGGGGATCGTAAGCATTTAAATGCTCAACCTTAATAAGTCTCTTTTTAATTTGGGAGCGATACTCAGCATCGGTGATATTTTCATCATCACAGGTGGTGAAATTATCAGCGATATAGTCTAAAAGCTCAGAAACTACTGCTGAGGGATATGTCTCTTTTTGATCGACAGGATTTTGTCCTAAATAGGATAGATATAAGCTTTCTTGAGAAGAGAGGATCGCTTCTAAGAAAATATAGCGATCGTCAATAGCTTGAGATCTATCGCCTCGGCGTCTTAAAGATTGATTTGATAAGAGATTAAATCCTGGCATATTTGCATGACGCGGGAAAGAGTTATCATTTAAGCCCATGATAAAAATATGCTTAAAGGGGACAGCTCGCATGGGGATTAGCGAGCAAAAGTTCATTTTTTCGCGTAAATATCCCACACTGTCGTGTTGATTTGATAGGGCTTTATCGATCATGCGTCGAAATATTAAGAGACTGATGGTATTTTGCTTATTATCTTTTTCACTAAATTCAGAGGTTACAGTACGAATTTGCGAGATAATACCTTTTATTTTAGACAGATCGCGTTCATCATCAGGATCTTGTACATCAAAGAAGTTATTTAAAATTTCTTCATAGAACCAGCGTTGCAGAGGGCGAATATTTTCATCATCACTACCATCAAAGAAGCTTAATTTTTGAGGGAAATTATCTTTTAGATTTTTTAATCTGGAGATAAATTCAGCAAATTTGCCTAAGACGACACCGTCTGAGCCCTCAATATCAACGAATGCGCCACTCTTGGTATTAGCACCTAGAGCATAGCCATCAAGCATGCGCTCTAAACCATGCTCAAAAGTCCAGGGTAAATCTATAAAGTTATTTTTGGAGACAGATTCATTTTCAGTAAGATCGTTGATATCAAGCCCGCGATGGATTGAGGCTTTTACACACCAAGAAGTGATTAAGGCAATATCATGGCTGTCTAAATTAAATTTGTGTGCTACAGCTTTTACATTTAAGAGATCGACAATAAAACTTGCAGTAATTGGTGTCTGTCCGCATGCTAATAATCTTAAAATTGCATCTGCAAGCAAGCTTTCATGATTTGAGGCTCTATCTGAAATTGCATAGGGGATATAGTTTTTATCTTTAGGATCTATGCCACCAAAAACAGCTTCAATATATGGGGCATAGTTTTCAATTTCGGGAACCATGACTAAGATGTCACGAGGTTGCAGTTTTTCGCCTTTATCCTGCGCTTGTTTAAATTTGGTCAAAATGGCATTGCGTAAAACTTCCACCTCTCTTGTGATAGTGTGGCAAGAGTGAATTTCGATGGATACGTCATCATCTTTGATAAGAATTCTTTTAGGAATCTTTTCTAAAGTTAATAATTGGTTTTTAATACAATTTAAGAGTGTATTATTGTCATTTTCGGCGAAAGCATCGGTATTATTGATATTTTCAATGCGATCATACATAACCGCTAAATTTTCTTTACCCTCACGGCCTAAAGATAATAGGAGTTGATTACCATCAACTCTCTCATATTCCTCAAAGTTAAAATTAGCTTTATCACCTAAGACCTTTTCAAAATCACTACTTTTTAAGGAAGTGGTGGCATTTTGTTTTTTATCTTTTATAAATGACTCTTTACCTGAAGGATTTCGCTTGAAGAGGTATTCTTTGTTATCTTTGTTATCTGTAAATAATTCATTATGTCGATAACAGAGATCTCCCCAATATTCCTGACAAGGATTTAAGAGCATATAGAAGATCTCAATATGATTTGAGAGCACATTAAAGAGATCGTAAACAAAAGAAGGAAGCGCTGAGACACCGATAATAGAAACTCTTTTAGGTAAGAGCGCAATTTCTTGTTGAGTATAGTGATGTTTGCATAGGGATTTGATAACCTCAGATCGCGTCATATAATCGCTAAGATTGCCAGTACCTGTGGTATAACATTTATTCTTGATAGCTTTGACAATTAAATTCCATAATCTAGCTTGCCAGAGATTATTTACAAGCAATTCATAAATAGAATCTTTTCTTCTTGCGTTTTTATC
>URKL01000173.1 GCA_900548485.1 uncultured Succinatimonas sp. | reverse complement strand
GGGTGCTCACCAGCTAACTGGGTGGTAGCAGTACGGGCAGCCGGAGGAGTTGCGGATGAACGCTGAACACCGGTGTTCATGTAAGCTTCGTTGTCGTAGCAGATGTAAAGAACATCGTCGTTACGCTCGAACATACCAGAAAGCGGACCGAAACCGATATCAGTAGTACCACCGTCACCACCTTGAGCGATGATGCGAGGAACATTGGTATCACCGTTCTTCTTTGCACGAATAGCGGCAGCAGCAGCTAAACCTGAACCTACAGCTGCAGTGTTACCAAAGAGGGAGTGAACCCAAGGTAAACGCCAAGCTGATTCTGGGTACGGAGTAGAGAATACTTCTAAGCAGCCAGTAGCGTTAACAACCATGATTTGGCCGTTAGTAGCACGCATAGCAGCATCAATAGCATAGCGGGCACCTAAAGCTTCACCACAACCCTGACAGGCACGGTGGCCAGAAATCAAGGCATTAGGGCGATCGACCGAAGCCTGGATAGAACGCATGGCCGGGTTTAAAAGACGGTTACCTACAGTGTTGGAACCGGTCTGGTAAAATTTGATTTTATCTAACATTTATAACTCCCGGATTAAGCGTGTTTAGCAGAAGCTTCTAACTGAGAGGCAGTAAGAGGACCCTCAGGGAAGGTTACGCCTTCGGCATTCTTGGTGTAGCTGTTGAGTACATCAGAGTCAATATCAAACCAAGTGAACTCTTCAGTGAACTTACCGGCTAATGCATGCTTAACCATTGCGTTGATGGTGGTACCGAAGATAGCACGACCACCTAAGCCACAAACTGCAGTCTTAACGTCGCAGTTGGTGCCTTCCATAGCACGCTTAACTTCAGGGCAAATAATGCCACGACCACCGAAGGAGAAGGCACGCTCTAAGCAGATAACCTGCTTGGTGTCGCCAATAGCCTTACGCATAGCCTCATACGGGAACGGACGGAAAGACTTCAAGGAGATAATACCTACGTTGATGCCTTCTTTCTTGAGACGATCGATTTCGTCCTTAGCAGTACCAACAGTGGAACCCATGATAACGAGTTTGAGATCAGCGTTCTCGCAGTTGTAGCACTCTAATAAACCACCAGAGGTAGAACCGGTGAGTTTACGATACTCATCAGTTACTTCCTGGATTACATCTAAGGCCTTAGCCATCTTACGCTGCTGGAGGAAACGAACCTCAGTGAAGGCCTCAGGGCCAACCATAGCACCGATGGAGACAGGCTCCTTAGGAGTTAAGAATTCACGTGGCTCGTAAGGCGGTAAGAAGGAATCGATCTGCTCTTGAGACGGGATGTCTAAACGCTCAAAAGCGTGGGTTAATACGAAACCGTCCATACATACCATTACAGGAAGACCAACTTTTTCTGCGATCTTGAAAGCCATAATGTGGGTATCAACAGCATCCTGGTTAGATTCACAGAATAACTGTAACCAGCCAGAATCACGCTGAGATAAAGAGTCAGAGTGGTCGTTCCAAATGTTGATAGGACCGCCAATTGCACGTGAGGCAACGGTCATAACAATCGGGAGGCCTAAACCTGAGGCAGAATAAACGCCTTCGGCCATGTAGAGTAAGCCCTGAGAAGCGGTAGCAGTATAAGTACGGCAACCACCAGCAGCAGAACCGATAGCTACGGAAATAGCAGAGAACTCAGATTCTACGTTTAAGAAATCACAGTCCTTTAAAGCGCCGGTTTTAACAAACTTACCAACGTTTTCTACAATGTGGGTTTGCGGAGAAATAGGGTAGGCACAAACAACACCAGGACGGCATAAAGCCACGGCCTCGGCAACACCAAGAGAACCTTCAATCTGCTTAAGCATTGCTGCCTCCTTTCTTGGAATCTTTAATATAGTTGTAAGCTAAAGCGGCGGTTTCAGCATTAGCATCACCGATCTTGCCAGGATAACGGCTCTGGAAAGATTTTTGTACAGACTCAAGCTTTAAGATATCGGTAGCAGCAGCTAAAGAAGATAACATCGGGGCACCAGGTAAAGGTTTGCCGATCTTTTGCATAGCAAAGTCAGTTGCCGGAACAGTGAAGACGTGGCCTGGCGGTAACATCTTTACTAACTCAGGAACTACCTGCTCAGCAGGATCTTTAGAGTTGATAATGGCATAACCTTGTGGATTGATACCACCAAATACGTCAACAGAACCTAATAAGGTCTTATCCTGAACAATAACTACATCAGGGTTTTGGATCGGCTCATGAGTACGAATTTCCTCTTCACCGATACGGGCATACGCTACCACAGGGGCACCGGTACGCTCAGAACCGAAACTCGGGAATGCTTGTGCAAAGTGACCTTCAAGGAAGGCGGCAAGAGATAACATCTCTGCGGCGGTCACCACACCTTGGCCTCCACGGCCGTGTAATCTGATTTGAAGCAAAGTTGGCTCCTCGTTTGCAGTTTAACTAAACCACACCTGATCTGTCGATTCTTTGTGGCTGATCAAATGTATAATGCAATGATAGTAATTTTTACGTTTTTCACAAGATCTTTACATTTTCATTTGTTAAGTTTTGAAAATGGTTTTCATTTTTAGTATACAAGTTTGAAAATATGTAAAATTTGGCTAACTAATGCCATTTTATAAACGTTTTTTACTGGAATTATTTTATAAATTTTGTGATACAAATTGCGTTTTGTAACGTATTGTATGTAAAAGTAACAAAAGAATATATATAATATACGTGAGTGAAAAATAGCTAAATATGGCTTTGCACTGCGGTATTTTGTAAAGTTAGCCATTGGTAACTTAAAACAGTAAATACCTTGCAAAAGTGACATAAATTTAAAAACTTTGATATAATTAAGTGATTTTATTAAGGCTATTTATTAAGTCGAGGTAAAAATGAGTGCTGGCTCACAAACTTTGGTGGGACATCAAATTCGCGAGAATAATCTGCAGATCGTAAGAGCTGCAATTCACAATGAACAAATTGCAACTGCATCTCGTCTAAGGGAGCTTACGGGGCTATCAATTGTTACATTGAATAAGATTATAAACACCTTATTAAGACGCGGTGAAATCTTTTATGGTGATCCTACTACCGCAGCAGGGGGTAGACCTGCAGCTACTTACCGCTTTAATGCTAATTTTGAGCTTATATTAATTATTAGTTGCTATCAACGTGGTGGCATGGAATATGCCGGGTATTCAATTCATGATCTTTTTGGTGAGTGTTTGGAGCGCCGTGAGGAATTATTGTCAACTATTGATACTATCCACACTGATGAATTTCGTATTGGTATTGAAAGATATTTAGAGCGCTATCCTAAGATTGCCATGATCGGGTTATCTATGCCTTCTGATAGTGTTGGTGGTCGTGTTGGTTCTGCTATTCGTCACGATCCTCAGTCAGTACGTTTGGCAAATCATTTGGAAAAGCATTTCCAAGTTCCGGTATTTTTTGAAACTGATGTAAATGCAGCTACTTTAGGTTGTTATAAGCGTTGTAAAAATCAGGAATATGTTGCGGGCATGATTTTAGTCCCAGGTCGTGCTCCTGGTTGCGGTTTTTGCTATAACGGACAGGTCTTAAGAGGTAAGGATGGCATGGCAGGGGAAGTTAGATATTTCCCTATGTATAATGATGTAGGTGTTTTGCCTATAGAGACTATGCAAGCTGATGATTTAGCTATTCGTACTTTAAGAGCTGTAATGTGCGTATTAAATCCAGGTTATGTAACTGTATATACAGAAAATTTAAAGCCAGGTTTAGTTGAAAGATTACGCAGACGACTTGGAACTCAAGCTGAAGAAGCTTTAATGCCTAAGATTGAGATTTGCGATCGTATTCGCGATGATATTGTTGCCGGTATGATTATCTTATGTTTAGAAAAGCTTAATGCCCGTAAATTAAAAACAGCTTCAGCTTGACTTCCTCCCCTTGCTAAAGCAAGGGGATTTATAATGCTTAGATTACTATCTCTCTTCAGTGATTTCGCAGTGTTGACTCTTATAAAAAACTTAAAAATAATTTCAAGACTTCATAAGAGAAAAGCAAACATTCGTAAAGACCACCAGCATAAGCTTTGCACAGAAACAAGCAAAAGCTAGGCTATGTGATGAAGACTTAGAGATAAATCCCAAGAATAAGATCTGGAACTGTCCAAAATGCGGATGTAGAAGATTACTGAAGATGATCCTGAACTGACAAAAAATTTTAAAGACAATCCCTCCACAAAAAACTTCCAAAATTTTCTTTCAAACAGCCTGCTAGATACTCCTTTTTAGTGATGGCTCTAGCTTACAAGGCTTGTCAGGCAGGATATTCGACAATTTATTACACTACTAAAGATTTAATCTCAGAGATGTTAATAATTAAAGGTATCTAGGCTTATAAATCTAAAAGAAAATCTTTGCTGACCAAATCTCTATTAGTACTTGATGCTTTTGCGCTTACACCTTACAACGCTGATGAACAAGCAGTGTTATTTGATATTCTCAATATAGGTATGAGCGTAAGAGTACTATCATA
>URKL01000172.1 GCA_900548485.1 uncultured Succinatimonas sp. | reverse complement strand
ACATAACTACCGTATTGTGCAGTACACGTGAAAAATGTAATCTAAAAAAAATTGATCTCTATCAAAAAAAAATATTAGCTACTAATATCAAGATTAAGAGAAAAGCCAAAATCAAGACACAAAAAAAGCTGTATCTCTCAAATAAGAAATACAGCTTCTTGTGCTTAAAGATTATTTTTAATTTTTATTCGCAACGGGGATTTAAATCTAAATTGCGTTTGATACTTAAACCACCAAAGCTTTGGCATACAGGCATCATTTCAATATCATTGATATTTAAATGAATAGGACCATTTAAAAGCCACAAAACAGTATCAGCTATATCTTGAGGTAAGATAGCCTTAGTATCTTTATAAACAGCCTCTACCTTAGAGTCATCGCCTTTAAAGCGTACATTAGAAAACTCTGTATTTGAACACAAACCTGGTCTTACCACTGTAACTTTAATGGCTGTTTCTGCAAGATCGGTTCTTAAATTACGTGAGAACTGTTCAACAAAGGCTTTAGTTCCACCATAAACGTTACCGCCTACATAAGGCCAATTTCCAGCAATTGAACCTAAATTGATGATATAGCCTAAATTGCGTTTTACCATCTGAGGCAAAACTTTATGCGTTAAACGTAAAAGACCTGTAATATTAGTGTCGACCATAGTCTGCCAATCATTAAAATCACAGTTTTGAGCTTTATCTTGTCCTAAGGCTAAACCTGCATTATTTATAAGAACATCTATTTTGCGCAAAGGCTCAGGTAAACGCTCAAATAAAGATGCCACTGATATCTCTGAACAAACATCTAGCTCTAAAGGGTAAACATTAGCTCCACACTCTGAAGCTAAATCTTGCAATTTAGCTATACGTCTTGCAGCAGCAATAACCATATAGCCTTCTTTAGCTAAGAGTTTACATATAGCCTTACCAAAACCAGCAGAAGCACCGGTAACTAAAACTACTTTATAAGATCCCATAGTAAATCCTTATATATAGCAATAAGCCTAAAGCTCAATCATCAAAAGAAGACTTCTCTTTTTGAGATTTTGATATATCCTGATTATCGCCTAAGGTTTTATTTTTTGCTAATTTTTTTAAATATTCTTCACGTTCTTTTGCTCTTTGAGCAATTACCTTACGCAAAAGACCATTTTCAAGCCTTTTTTGCTCATTTAAAGCCGAAACTACCGTACCAATGACAAACAAGATCGGTATTAAAATAAGTAAGGTAATCCACATAATTATTTAAGCAAAGCCTTTAAATCATCGTAATTTTGAATAGCGCCTCTAACTTCCTTACCATCAATAATCAAATAAGGAGTGCCTCTCACACCTAATTCCTGCGAAACGCGCATAAATTCATTTAATTGTTGCTGCGGGCGGCCAGACTTCATCTCTTCCATCACCTTATCCCAACTAGCACCAATCTTTTTAACCTGTTCTTCAATAAATTCTAAAGAAGACTCTTTATCATAGCGTTCCATAAAAATCTTATGGAAGGCAAAGAAATGCTCAGGATTTAAGTTAAATAAGGCCTGGGCTACAACACCAATTTGACGTGACTGAGGAGTTATAACAGGCAGATCGACAAAAACCACCTGACAGTCAAGCTCTTCATAGGCTTTTAAGAGCATTGGCTCCATGGTCTTGCAATAACCACAGTTATAATCATAAAAATCAATGATATAGTGTTTACGTTGAGCATCTCCTAATGATGGAGCCTCAACCTTACTTCTAAAACTTTCACCTATAAGACGGACTTTTCCAATATGACGTTCCTGCTCTTGTGCTTCAAGCTTTTGCATTGCCTTAATAATAATTTCCGGGTGGTTTGACACATAATCATTAACAATGCTTTCAATAGCAGCTTTTTGCTCGGCATCAAATTCAAAGGCCTGTGTTGTTGTAGCTATACCTAACAACAAAGACATAGCCATAATCTTAAACTTGTGCATCGAAACTCCTTATATTTTCAGATTTAGTCCAACTTTAAAAGTGACTATTGCCAACATTGTACACGCAAAAATAGAAATTCCTAAAGGCATCATTGAATGTTCGCCCATTATGCCCATTAACGGCGAAGTTAAAGCACCAAAAATAAAGGTCATAACTCCGAAAATGCCAGAAGCTGCACCAGCTCCACCACGACGAGATTCCATAACAATACTAAAACCTGCAGTATTGACAGCGCCCATCATGCCGCAAAAGACCATTAAGGCAATGTAAATAATAATAGAGCTTTTAGGCTCTAAAATTGCACAAGCTAAAATTACGCAGGAAGCAATAAACATAACGAGATAAGCGCCATAAGCCACGGCAACCTCTCCCATACGTGATACTAAGCGTCCTGCAATTAATGCACATAAAGAAATAAAAGCTGCAATTGAACCAAAACCTAAAGAAAATTGTAACGGGCTATAATCGTAGATAACCTGAAATACAAAAGGTGATGCTGATAAATAAGAAAAGAAAGCTCCCATCACCAAAGATAAAGAAATTACAAAAGCTAAAAAGCGCATATTTGTAAGTTCTTTTAACATGCTGACAATTGCTTTTAAAACCTGCTTTTCATTTTCCTTAGGAAAATGACTTTCAGGAATATCCATTAAAGAGAGTACGGCAAGTAAAATGCCCCATGCAGTTAGAAAATAAAAGATATATTCCCATGTTGCAAAGGTAATAATAAAAGAACCTAAGATTGGTCCTAAAATCGGAGCAATTGAATTTATTGTCATAAGCAATGACATAAATTGAGCTAGTGCAGCACCTTTAAACTTATCACAAGCAATACTTCTAGATAAAACAACACCGCCTGAAGCTGCTAGACCTTGAAAAAAGCGATAAGCAATAAGCTGATATACATCAGATGCCTGTGCACATAAAAATGAGGTAATGATAAAAATCACTAAAGAAAATATTAATGGTAATCTTCTACCATAAGCGTCAGATATGGGACCTATAATTACTTGGCCTATGGCAAGTCCTAATAAGGACGTAGTAAGAGAGAGCTGTACTAATGAGGGATCACTTTTAAAACTTTGAGCAATATCAGGAAGAGCTGGTAAATATATATCAGAACACATCGGTGGAAAAGCACACAACATACCCAATATTGTTATATATAAAAGATTTGAAAATTTAAATTTCATAAAATACACCTCCCTTAGAAATTAAAGGCCCGACATCAAAAATGTCGAGCCCTTTAACAAGCATGCAAATTATAAACTAATTACCGCCGGCAAGTCTTCTAAAAACTTCAGCCTCATTATCAAGTGCAATCTGACGGCACTCGGGAGGCATTAGCTTATCTTCTTTAGTTAAGCGTAAGAAGTGTAATGCATAGAATAATAAAGCTTTACGGCATGGATAAACTAATGAACCATCAGGCTCCATACCATAATCAAACTCAATAGAACGTCTTGTAGCTAAAGGTAACTCTGGGTTAGCTTTAATTACTAAGTCAATAAGTTCGTTCCAATCTTTATCATCACGGCCAGAGGTACCTACCTCACGGAAACCATTACCAACAGGATCAGAGAAGCGATCATTTGGAGCTGGGATATTTGGAACTGCACAAGCTTCAATACGAGAAATAACGTAATCACGGAAAGCATGGCGATCGTAGCAGTAACCACGAACATGCCAACGCATACCATCAAAAGCTAAACCATGCGGTGCAATTAAGAAATCAACATTCTTTTCAGACTTTAAAGACTTATAACTGATATGCACAGCCTTACGGGTTCTGATGGCTTCTAATAAATTAAATAAAACATCAGGGTTGATATTGCGACGCGGCGGATTGAAGCAAGCAATACCTACATTAGGAACAAAGCCAAAATAATTACGGCTTTCAACTAATTCACCGGTTGCAGATGCTAGGAGATCATTTAGATAGTTTTGAGGAGAGCAGACCTTAGGGAAAAGAGGCTTAAAATCATCGGTACGTTGATAAACCTTAAGGCGCCGATCATAAGCAAGATTCTTACGTGGCGGTTGTGCCTCCTCAAGCAAACTGTGATACATAGAAATATCTAAAGATGCCTGCGGGATTGAAATATTAAAAAATGCAACCAAATCTGCACGGTTTAAGCGTCCATCGACAGCTAAGCGGAAGTCGATAAACTCTAAACGACGAGTCTGGTTCCATTTGCTCACCACATTCTTCTTATCAGAAGATGAATTTTCTAAATCTGACATTTAGGTTGCCCCAATAGATAATTATTAAAAAATATACTTGTTAATATTAAAGGTGCATGAAATTTCCATACATCTTTATTTTTAAATAAAATAAAATTTTAAAGTTAAACCTTATCTAAAATCTTATTTCTGCCGTTCATGATATTTTTATAACAATTAGAGTTCTAAATTTTTTTATATCAAATCCTAAGCAAAATGACGCTTAAAATTCATGATTTTGTTACTATATCATACATTTAAGTTTTTTAAACTAGTTATTTAATTATTTAATTTAATAAAACTTAATGCTAAATATTTAAATCATAAATAAATTTAATTCATTGAAATCTAAGCTTAAAATAAAAAGGCC
>URKL01000171.1 GCA_900548485.1 uncultured Succinatimonas sp. | reverse complement strand
GGTTCAAGCAATTCTCCTGCCTCAGCCTACCGAGTAGCTGGGACTACAGGCACGTGCCACCATACAGGACATCTATCTACAGGGTGGTTAATAGAACCATAACCAACGCCACAGTCCTTCATATATAAAATTACCTTTTCAAAGGCATCAATGTTCTTAGTTAGGTCACCATCCATTTCCACATATGAAATAGAACCAGCATTACATAGCTCATGGAACGGGCCTTCAATTTTAATTTTATCTGCAGCTGAGATATTGTAGTAAACAGGTACATGAAAACTATTAGTATAATATTCGCGATTAGTAACACCTTCGATACTACCGTAAATATTGCGATCAATCTTTACAAAACGTCCAGATAAGCCTTCAGCTGGAGTTGAGAATAAAGAGAAATTTAAACCAGTCTCAACAGTATGCTTATCAGCAAGTTCACGCATATGCTTGATGATCTTATAGCCTAAATCATAAGCCTCTTTGCTTTCACCATGATGCTTACCAATTAAAGCAACCAAACATTCTGCTAAACCAATGAAACCAACAGACATAGATCCATGTTTGATAACGTCTTCAATCTTATCCTCAGGATTTAAATGATCTGAATCTATCCATACTCCTTGCCCCATTAAGAATGGATAATTTAATACTTGCTTATTAGCAATTAATTTAAATCTATCCATTAACTGATCAAAGACCATATAAACTAACTTATCTAAAGACTCAAAGAAATTGCTAATTGAGCCATGAGCCTCAATACCTAAACGAGGTAAATTGATAGTTGTAAATGATAAATTTCCACGACCTGGGATAATTTGTCTTGTCTTATCATAATAATTTGATACTACACGAGTACGACATCCCATCAAAGCAACTTCGGTCTCAGGGTGTCCAGGAATATAATACTCTGCATTAAAAGGGGCATCCAAGAAAGAGAAATTAGGGAAAAGTCTCTTAGCTGAAACCTTACATGATAATCTAAACAGATCATAGTTAGGATCACCTGGTTTAGTATTAATTCCATCCTTAACTTTGAAGATCTGTACTGGGAAAATTGGGGTTTCTCCACCACCTAATCCAGCATCTGTAGCTAACAGTACATTTTTCATAACCATACGTTGCTCTGGGGTGGTACCAGTACCATAGTTAATTGAGGAAAAAGGTACCTGCGCACCAGCACGAGATTGCATGGAATTTAAGTTATGAATTAATGCTTCCATAGACTGATAAGTCTCACGCTCTGTAAGCTTTAAAGCCTCACTCAAAATATAATCAACATCCTCATCATTGACTTGAGAAAGCTGTTTTTCTTTAAAGAATGAGATTAAATACTCACGTAACTGCTGTTGGGCTAAAGCAGTCAAGCAAGACTCATGCTCAGCATAGAGTTTCTTACAAAATTCTTTGATATCAGATGTATCAAGTTCATCGTCTCTTAAAACTATATTTATAACTTTTCTTAAATGCTTGATGTAAGAAGAAACTACATAAGGAGCTAAATCATACTCAAACAAAGGAATAGACTGACCGCCATGCATATCATTCTGATTAGATTGAATAGCGATACAGCATAAAGCGGCAGCAGAGAGAATTGACTGCGGTTCACGTAAGAAACCATGGCCTGTAGAAAATCCGCGTTTAAATAAATCTTTAAGACCTATTTGACAGCAATTAATGGTTAAAAGATAGAAATCAAGATCATGGATATGGATATCACCTCGACTATGAGCTATAGAATGCTCAGGACGAAGAATATAACGACGGACATAATCCTTAGAGCCCTCTGAACCAAAGCGTAACATCAATCCCATTGGAGCATTAGCATCAATATTAGCGTTTTCACGCTTTAAGTCCATATCGGCGGTGCTTTTTGAGGTTAAATCTCTATAGATTTTAGTCAATTCAGCATTATAAGTTCTAACATTAGTACGGTTCTGGCGATAAAGAATAAAGTTTTTTGCAACTTTAGCCATATCAGACTGAATCAATACCAATTCAATGATATCTTGAACATTTTCAACCGTAGGTTCTTCAATATTTCTTTCTTCAATTTTGATGACAACCTGATTGGTTAAATTGTCAATTAATTTTTCTTCTACCTCATTGGTAGACTTATCATCAGGATGAATAGAAATTAAAGCTTTACGGATGGCATTAGCAATTTTTCTTTCATTAAAAGAAACTTTTCTTCCGTCCCTTTTAATAATTACTTTAATCATTGAGCTGGCCCTTGAATATCTATAAAAATCTACAAAACTTACAGTAAAACAACTAATTAGAAACACTCTTATTTCTAATTAGCAAAAATAATTTTTTCTTTATTTTTTAATAAGTTAGTTTTGATATGTTAATATATTATGACTAAATGAGACGGCTTATTCAACCTAAAAATTTTCAAAAAAATCAGGAGTAGCTATTGACATCAAGTATCCATATATTCTGCGATGTGATAGATAATTTTGGAGATGCAGGCTTCTGCTTGCGCCTATCAAGGGATCTTTGCAAGTTTTATAACGTCACTCTATTCTGCAATAATCTTGATGTATTGAAAAAAATAACTAACAAAGAAGATTTATCACTTTCTAAATTGCAAATTTGTTCATGGATTGATAGTAATGATTCCTATCAAGTACCAAATATTGTGATTGAAGCTTTTTCTTGTAGGGCTCCAGATTATCTTATTGAGAAGTATAAAAAGACTCCCCCTCTTATAATTGAACTTGAATATTTAACTGCAGAGCCTTTTGCTGATGATTGTCATGGTTTAACATCTTTTTCAGATGGTTTACCTAGGTATTTCTTTTTCCCTGGTTTTACTTCTAAAACAGGTGGTCTTATTTTTGAGACAGAATTTATTGAGTCTGTTAATAAGTTCCCTAATATAAGCACATCATCTACAAAAAAATTAACCTTATTTTCATACCACGAAGCAAACTATAAATCTTTAATCAAAGCCTTATCTAAGAGTAAATTTAATTTTGAAATAAATGTATTTGAAGGTTTGCAGCTTGAAGCTATCAATAAAAATTTAAATACAAATTTACATATAGGAGAGAGCATTACTATTGATAATCTCAATTTCAAGGTGCAACCAATGGTCTCACAAAGAGAATATGACCAAATGTTAATTTCCTCAGATTTAAATTTAGTCAGAGGAGAGGATTCAATTGTAAGAGCTATGTTTTGTGGTAAACCATTTTTATGGAATATTTATCCACAAAAAGAAGATGCACATAAATTTAAACTTGAAGCTTTATTTGCAAGAATGAAAGAATTTATTGCAGAAAAAGATCTTATAGAACAAATTGAAGCTATAAATCTTAGTTATAACAACTATGGATTAGCCTTAGAAACATTAAACTTTGATGATATTTATACCTCATGGGCTTCATTAAGCAAAAAATGGTCTTTTTATTTGCAATCATTAGGTTCTCTAACCACTAATTTACATAAATTTATAGAAAATCATTTAAAAGATGGGCATTGATCTAAAAATATCAAATTTCAATAAGGCTTTTTTAGTAAATCATTCCCTATATCTGGTAAAATAATAGATTAATTTCTCAGTATTCTTACTGTCAGGATTTTAAGTGCTAATGCACTTAAGACTTTTATTCAATCAACTAAATTAACCCTTAATTAAAGGTGTACTAAATGAAATTAGCTCAAGAAGTTCGTGCTGGTAATGTTATTATGCTGAACAACAACCCGATGGTTGTGCAGAAGACCGAGTACAGCAAATCCGGCCGTAACGCCGCTGTCGTTAAAATGAAGTTAAAGAGTCTGCTTTCTAACGCTGGCACTGAGACTGTTTTCCGTGCTGATGATCGTCTTGATGATGTTATCTTAGATCACAAAGACTGCACCTACTCTTATTTCAATGATCCTCTCTATGTATTCATGGATGAAGAATTCAACCAGTATGATATCGAAAAAGATAACATGGGTGATGTTTTAAATTACCTCATCGACGGTATGGAAGATGTTTGCCAAGTTACCTTCTATAATGGTAAAGCTATTAGTGTTGAATTACCAATCTCCATCGTAAGAGAAGTTGAATACACTGAGCCAGCTGTTCGTGGTGATACCTCAGGTAAGGTTACTAAGCCTGCAAGATTAGCTGGTACTGGTTATGAAATCGCTGTTCCTGATTTCGTAAAGACTGGTGATAAGATCGAAATTGACACTCGTACTAACGAGTTCAAAAAGCGCGTCTAATCAAAAATACAAAAAAAGTGCAGACAGAAAATCTGCACTTTTTTTTACCCATTATTTTTAAGATAATAATCTATATTTTTGATAGCTTATTTTGGCTATTTAATGTGTTATACATCAAATATTCATCTAAACTAAATATCATCGCTGTATCGAGTTTGTCTTTATTTGATGAATAAATATTTCCTTTAATATCATCAAGATCGCATACGCAAATATTTCTATAATTTCCTGTCAACGTATATTTACAATTGACTTCCTCCCCTTGCTAAAGCAAGGAGATTCCTACTGCTAGATATTACTACCTAGCTTCAGTGGGTTCGCAGTGCTGATCC
>URKL01000170.1 GCA_900548485.1 uncultured Succinatimonas sp. | reverse complement strand
GATTTCCTATATCTCTACCGGTGGTGGTGCTTTCTTAGAGTTTGTTGAGGGTAAGAAGTTACCTGCAATTGAAATCTTAGAGAAGCGCGCAGCTGATTAATATTATTTAAAAATGCCTGCTATAAAGCAGGCATTTTAAAGCGCATAAGCGCACCTTTCAGCAGAAATAATTATTTAGTTAATCAAGGAAATTTTTAAATGACCAAGATTTTAGACGTAGTTCAGCCGGGCGTTGTTACCGGTGAAAACCTTCAGAAACTCTTCGCTGTTTGCCGTGAGAATGGTTATGCTTTACCGGCTGTTAACTGTGTTGGTACTAACTCTATCAATGCCGTTTTAGAAGCTGCTCAAAAAGCTCGTTCAGCTGTTATCATTCAGTTCTCTAACGGTGGTGCAGGCTTTATCAGCTCTAAGGGCTTAAAGCTTGATATGCCACAGGGCAATGCCATCTTAGGTGCTATTTCTGGTGCTTTACACGTTCGTAACGTTGCTAAGTACTGGGGTGTTCCGGTTGTTTTACACACCGACCATTGCGCTAAGAAGCTCTTACCGTGGATTGATGGTTTATTAGATGCTGGTGAGAAGTATTTTGCTGAGCACGGTGAGCCTTTATTCTCCTCTCATATGATCGATCTTTCAGCTGAGAGCTTAAAGGACAACGTTGAGTTATGCTGCAAGTATTTAGAGCGTATGTCTAAGATTGGCATGACCTTAGAGTTAGAGCTCGGCGTAACCGGTGGTGAGGAAGACGGTGTTGATAACTCTGATAAGGATGAGTCTGCTTTATATACTCAGCCTGAAGATGTAGCTTATGCTTATGAGCAATTAATCAAGATCTCCCCTAACTTCACTATTGCTGCTTCTTTCGGTAACGTACACGGTGTTTACAAGCCTGGTAACGTCAAGTTAAAGCCGACCATTTTACGTGATTCTCAGGCTTATGTTGCTAAGAAGTTTGGTTTAGATTCTACTAAGCCTTTAAACTTAGTCTTCCACGGTGGTTCAGGTTCTACTCATGAGGAAATCTCTGAGTCTGTATCTTACGGCGTAATCAAGATGAACATTGACACTGATACTCAGTGGGCAGGTTGGAATGGTATCCGTGAGTACTATGAGAGCAATAAGGATTACTTACAAGGTCAGTTAGGCAACCCTGAGGGTCCTGATGCTCCTAACAAGAAGTACTACGATCCGCGCGTATGGTTACGTAAGTCCGAAGAGAGCATGGTTCAGCGTGTAATGGCTGCTTTTGCAGAGTTAGGCTCTGTAGATTCTCTCTAATAAGTTAAGCTTATAAAATATATGAAAAAAATGGATGGTAAAATACCATCCATTTTTTGTATTGCTAATAAAAAGGCCTTCATTTAAGAAGGCCTTTTTAGCATTAAAGCTTACTCTAAGAGATGCTTGTGGATTTCAATTAAAGCCTCAACAGCCTGCTCTTCTTTTAATAAGAAGCATAAGTTGTGATTAGAAGCTCCGTAGCAAATTATGCGAACAGCATAACGGTTGATAGAGTCAAAGGCTTGGGTAGTAATGCCTGGATGATTTGACATTTCATTACCGATGATTGCAACTAAGGATAAGCCAGTTTCAACCTTAACATGACAGAAACCACGCAATTCCTCTAACATTGCTTCAGAGATGGAGCTTTGACCTGAGGTATTAGTGCCAGCATCTAAGGTTACAGCAATAGAAACTTCAGAGGTGGAAACCAAATCAACGGACTTTTTGTATTTAGCAAATACAGAAAATACTGAAGCTAAGAAGCCTGAAGCGCCTACCATCTTAGGAGATGCTAAAACGATCAAGGTTTGATTCTTGCGTAATGCTACAGCTCTAAAAGGAGGGTGAGTCTCAGTCTTAGGCTTTACCCAAGTACCACCCTTTTCAGGTTCACGAGAAGAGCCTACATAAACCGGAATGCCACGACGTACAGCAGGAACTAAGGTGCTAGGGTGTAAGATTTTAGCTCCAAAGGTAGCCATTTCAGCAGCTTCTAAATAAGTAAGCTCATTTATTGGCTTTGCATGAGGTACTAAACGCGGATCGGTGGTATAAACGCCAGGAACATCAGTCCAAATGGAGATGGTTTCAGCATTTAAAGCCTCACCTAAGAGGGCTGCAGAGTAATCAGAACCACCACGACCTAAAGTAGTAGTCTGTCCTTCAGAGTTAGCTGCAATAAAGCCCTGAGTGATGACAATACTTTTGCCATCTTGATATAAAGGCAATAACTTTTCTAAAGCTTGAGTTTTTAAAACCTCTACTAATGGGGCTGCACAACCGAAGTTAGAATCAGTACGCATGATATTGCGAATATCAAACCAAGTTGCAGGAGTACCCATGTAATTGAAGAGTGCTGCAAAGATATAGGTTGACATGAGCTCGCCGTGAGAGACGATACGATCGGTTAAAGCATCAGAACGTCCCATATTGGCTTCTTGAGTTAAATCGTAAATCTCTTTTAAGTGAGTCTCTAAATTAGCTTTAAGATCTTCTTGATTATCAAGTTTCTCGATGATCTCATTATGAATGGAGCGCAATTTACTGATGAGCTCCTCAATTTTTTGAGCAGAACAAGCTCCAGAAGCTAATTCAACCAAAATATTAGTAACACCAGAACAAGCACTGATGACTACTACACGTGTGTTAGGGTTAGCAACAACGACCTTATAGCTTGAAAGCATAGCATCAAAGTCTTTGACCGAAGTGCCACCAAATTTTGCGATATCCAAATTTTCCATAAGAGACTAAAAAAATTAAAAAAATAATAAGTTATTGAAAGAATATAGTTAGAGCAAACTATTAGTGCAATAACAATATACAAAATAACCAAAATGGTGCATAATTGCCACCCTATAAATTTCTTTTTTTTGGTTTAGGTTTAGATCGTGACAAAAGCACAATTGTTTTGGTTAGGAAGCAAGCGCTCAGTGCCGATTGCTTTAGGTTACATACCTGTAGGTATAGCTTATGCTGTCTATGCAGGTCAAACAGGTTTTAGTCCTTTAGAGATAATTTTAATGTCCATTACCACTTATTCTGGTTCAGGACAGTTCTTAGTGGTTAGTTTGGCTGGAGCTCATGCTGCTTTACCGGTATTCATGCTGGCTTTATTTTTGATGAATTTCCGTTATTTCATTATGAGTACCTGTGTTTTTAATCTATTTACTAAGCTTTCTTTTGTAAAAAAATTGTTATTTTCTCATCTGGTTACTGATGAAACTTTTGCAATTTTTACAACCTCGGAAAAAGAAGTAATCGGCGTACCTTATTTCTTAGGATTGTTTGTATGCTCTTGGATAGCCTGGATTAGCGGAGCTGTTTTAGGTGTATTAGCAAGTTCGTTTTTACCTTATGAATTGACACAGGCTTTGGGTATTGCGTTATTTGCCTTATTCATCGCTATTATTGTGCCTGCAGGTAAGGCTGATTTGCGTATGGCGGTTTTAATTATTGGTACTGCTGTTTTGAATACTTTTTTATATAAATTCATGCAAGCTAGCCAAGCTATTGTAATTTCAACTGTTGTTATGGCTTTATTAGGCGCAATCTTAATTAAGAAAAAGGATAGCAAAGAAAAAGAGCGAAATAAGGAGCTAAAGTGATGGACAGTTATTTATTGATTATTCTCATGGCTTTTTTGGTTACTTATCCTGTAAGAGCAGTTCCGGCTTTATTTTTCTCAAAATTAAAGCTCAATGCTTTTTTTCAAAGGTTTTTAGATATTATTCCCTTTACAGCTATTACCGCCTTGGTTTTTCCTGGGATTTTTTACTGTATTGAAAATAACGACTATGTAGCCTATGCCGGAACTGTAATTGCGATTTTATGTGCCTTATTTAAAGCCCCATTAAGTATTACTGTAGTTGTTACTGTAATTGCAGTTTATCTGCTATTAGTTTTAGCTTAAAAATATTACTTGTAAGTATCTATAATTCCATTATCTGCTCTGATAATGGGATTTTTATTTTAGGTATTAAAGATCTTGAAAATTTTTTATGTTCAAAATATGAGTTTTTTTGCTTTTTAAGCGTGGCAAAGGTCGTAATTATTTGAGAATTTTAGATTTGCAAAGATAGGGGTGATAAAGGTTTTTGAGGGGATAAATAACATAGCCTCGCTGTCAGATAACAACGAGGTATTTTAAGCATATATAGCTCTATAGGACTAATAAAAATTTATTAGTCGAGGTTACTCTCATCACCTGATGTGGCATAACCTTGTGCTGATAACTCTTCATCATTACCAACAGAGCATAATCTGTGGAGGTGACGAGGTTTAATAACATTTAAGTATTTTTTGAAAATTTTAGTCTTCTGGTCAGTAATAACTTCCTCAGACTTAATCTGCTCTACGAATACTTTTTCAGCCTCATCTGCAGGTTCACGAACGCCATTGTAAAGATCCATCATGGCAGATCCGCATTTCTCTAAAATCTCAGACTCTTTGATGGTGAAGTCGCCACTACGACGAATGCCGCGGGCGAAATGCTGGAAATCATTAAACGGCTTTTCAGACTCAAAGCTCAGGAAGTTATATATAAAGGAAAAGTGTCACCCACCATAGCCGTTGCCATTGCT
>URKL01000169.1 GCA_900548485.1 uncultured Succinatimonas sp. | reverse complement strand
GGCAGGGGTTTTCTTTTTGTACACAAAGTGCAAATTAACGCTTGCTGTACTGCGGGCGCTTACGAGCTTTGTGTAAACCAACCTTCTTACGCTCAACGGTACGAGCATCACGGGTTACGAATCCGGCTTTACGTAAAGCTGGACGGAAAGACTCGTCATACTGAATGAGAGCTCTGGTAATACCGTGACGGATAGCACCGGCCTGACCGGTGATACCACCACCTCTTACGGTGACGTAAATATCAAACTTATCGCCAAGCTCTAAGAGCTCTAACGGCTGAGCGACAACCATACGAGAAGTCGGACGACCGAAATACTGCTCTAAAGTTCTGCCATTGATTTCGACTTTACCGGTACCCTGCTTTAAGAAAACACGAGCGGTGGCGTCCTTACGACGACCGGTACCATAATACTGATTTGCAGCCATTTGTTAATGCTCCTTAAAACTTGATAACCTGAGGCTGTTGAGCAGCATGCTTGTGCTCTGCACCAGCATATACCTTGAGCTTACGGAACATCTCACGGCCTAACGGTCCCTTCGGTAACATACCACGGACGGCTCTCTCGATAATTTCCTCAGGCTTACGCTCAACAAGCTTCTTGAAAGACTCAGACTTGATGCCACCTGGGAAACCAGTGTGGTGATAATACATCTTGTCATTAGTCTTATTGCCAGTTACACAAACCTTAGAAGCATTGATTACGATAACATAATCACCAGTATCTAAGAACGGAGTGTACTCCGGCTTGTGCTTGCCACGTAAACGAGTAGCGATTTCAGTAGCGATACGGCCTAAAGTCTGGCCCTCAGCATCAACAACAAACCAGTCGCGCTTAATGGTTGACGGTTTTGCAACATAAGTTTTCATCTAAAAACCCTTTTTTGAAGGATAAAAATCCTTTAAACAATCGAATAGCCATCCAGCTAATCGAACTCTTTTCCAAACAGATTGTCATCTCGACAACCTGCATCGAAACACACGGGTGGGAATCCGGCCTTTCGATTAGAGGGGCGCAAAAATTATACATTATAAGCCGCATTTTTTCCATAAAAAAAATATTTTTTTATCTTTATATTTTTATTGTAAAAAAGTATTTGCTGATTTTTATTTAAAGTTTTTTGTGATCTAAGTCTCAGCTAAGTTTAGCCAATTATTATCTAGACGTCAGGTGATAAAGAATTATCTTTTATGCCTGAGTAAAGACTAAGATAAATTGCTAAAATTATATTTATTACTTAATCTTATCTTTAATAGAGGAAGCTCCACCATGTCAGAATCTCAATATGTAGTTTATTCTCTCTACTTCATCGCAGGTTTAATCGCAGGCGTCGCTCTTTGTTATGTAACCATTACTAAATTCTTAAAAGGGCACCGTTTACAAGATGAATTATTAAAATCCCGTCGAGATCTGGCAAATGCGCAACGTTCTATCGATGAATTTTTAAAAACATCTTCAGACCTTTTCTCTCAGTTAGATAATAGCTATCACCGTTATGCCGATTTTATGCATAGCGCTTCAGAGAAAATGGGGACCGTCGGCAATGAATTATTCATTTCTATTGAGGATTTACAAGCTGACGATGAAAAAGTCGAAGAGACTCAAAATAAAAAACCAGAAAATACTGTTTCTGAAGAAGTAGTAACTGAAAAGAATCTTGACGATAGCGAAAATGAAAATAAAGAAGTTGTTGCTTCCAAAGAAGAAGATAAAGACGTTAAAGAAAAAGATTCAAATAAACCAAGTGAATAATACAAATTCTATAACTAGGAGATTTGTAATGAAAAAATATAAAAACACCCTTTTGGCAGCTGGTTTAGCCTTATCTTTGGCTGTATCCTCTGTGGCAAATGCCTCAGCTCCGATCTTAGGTAGTCTCGAAGCTTCAGGTCAGCTCCCAACTTTAGCTCCTATGATCAAGCAAGTAATTCCGGGTGTTGTAAATATCTCCGTTAAAGGTAAGAAAAATGTCCAAACCTTCCAATTACCAGAGGAATTTCGTTTCTTCTTCCCAGGAATGGATCTTGGTCAAAAACAAGAACGTCAATTCCAAGCTTTAGGCTCGGGTGTAATCATAAATGCTAAAAAAGGTTATGTAGTTACTAACTTCCATGTAATTGATGATGCTAATGAAATTAAAGTAGCTACCTCTGATGGCCGAGAATTTGAAGCTAAATTAGTAGGAGCTGATGAGCATACAGATTTGGCTTTATTAGAATTAAAGGATGCTTCTAATCTTACAGAAATTGCTATGACTGACTCTGATAATATCGAAGTTGGTGATTTTGCTGTAGCTATCGGCAATCCTTATGGTCTAGGACAAACTGTAACCTCTGGTATTGTTTCTGCTTTAGGCAGATCGGGCCTTAATATTGAAAATATTGAAAACTTCATTCAAACTGATGCTGCCATTAACTCAGGTAACTCTGGTGGTGCTTTATTAAACTTAAAAGGCGAGCTTATTGGTATCAATACCGCAATTATGGCTCCTAGTGGTGGCAATATCGGAATTGGCTTTGCAATTCCTACTAACATGGTAAAAAATGTTGTCAATCAGCTTCTAGATTTTGGCGAAGTCAAGCGCGGTATGCTCGGTGTTACCGGAACTGAACTAAATGCAGACTTAGCACAAAACTTTGGTTATGATAAGCGCAATGGCGCCTTTGTAAATGAAGTTCAAGCTGGTAGCGCAGCGGACAAGGCTGGTATCAAATCGGGAGATATTATCACCTCTATCAATGGTAAAGAGGTAACTTCTTTTGGTCAATTACGAGCTATAGTCGCTACACAAAGAGCTGGTAGCAAAGTTCAAATCGGTTTATTCCGCGATGGTCGTCAAATGGTGGTTGATGTCACCTTAGATGAAAACAGTGTTTATGCTAACGCAGGCAATGCCTCTGAACTATCTCAAGCCTTTAGCGGTGCAAAATTAGCCAATGCAAAAGATAGTAAAGGTGTTGAGATCACATCTGTTGAAAAAGGCTCTATAGCTCAACGCTTAGGTCTTAAAGAAGGAGATATCATTACCGCTGTTAACCGTGCTAAGGTAAAGAATCTCAACGATTTGAAAAAGAACCTTGAAGGTAGTAAAGGAAAAATCAATGCCTTACGCATTCAGCGTGGAGAGACTGAACTCTACATCACTATAAGATAACAACATCTCTAAACTAAATGCTGCACAGCTAAAAAGTGCAGCATTTTTTTTAAATCCCACTAATATCCATTTTCTTAATGAAACGCATCGCGTTTATTTCCCAGCAAATAAGATACAATCTTAGATATAGGAGATCTTCATGCATTCAAAAAGAAAATTACTTTATACAGCATTACCTATTCTTTCAGGCTTAATCTTGGGAGTTAGCATTCTTCTAATAAATCCAGATACAGGTCAGCATTTAGGCGATTTTATTTATTCTAAAGGTGTGTCTAGCGAAAGCTATGCTTATGCGGTCAATAAGGCCTCGCCTAGCGTAGTCAATATATATGTCTCAGAGCTCAATTCAAGCTATACCACCCCTAAAAGTGAGATCATCAGCAGTGCCTCGGGTGTAATCATCAGTTCCTCTGGCTATATTGTGACCAACTATCACGTAGTGCCTTCAGGAAATGAGCCTAATCACGCTATCTGGGCTCAAACTCGAGATGGAACTCTCTACCAAGCCTTTGTTGTTGGTTGCGACAGACGTACGGATTTAGCTTTACTAAAAGTAGAAGATAAAAACCTTACAGCTATAGAACTTGAAAATAGCGACCCTCAAGTTGGAGATGTAGTTTTAGCTATAGGAAATCCTAACAACCTAGGACAAACTGTTACCCATGGAATTATTTCCGCCACCTCCCGTTCAGGATCAGGTCTACTCTCTCGCGACCAAATGAATATACGTCAAGGAATTCAAGATCTCATTCAGACAGATGCTCCTATCAATAATGGCAATTCAGGTGGAGCTTTAATCAATACTGAAGGTAATCTTGTTGGTGTAAATACTGCATCTTTTAACGGCTATCAAACCTACGGTATTGGCTTTGCAGTTCCTACCAAAATGGTTAAATATGTAACAGAAGAAATTAAAAAACATGGTCGTGTAATCCGTGGTTACTTAGGAATCGCCGACGATGAAAATATAGTCTTAGGTGCAAATATAAATGGCGTTAAAGTTGGCTATGTTGATCCTAGTGGCCCCGCCTCTGGACTTATTTACGAAGGAGATATAATCGTCAATGTGAACAATATGAAGATCACTAGCGTCAAAGAATTGATTGCTATTATTTCTAATTCAAAACCAGGAACCAATTTAAACTTTAGCATTATTCGCAATGACGAAAAAATTGCTGTTGAGGTTACCTTAACTGAAGATAAAACTGTTATTGATTAGAAAATGACTTCCTCCCCTTGCTAAAGCAAGGGGATTTATACTGCTTAGATTACTATCTGACTTCTGTGCTTTCGCCGTGCTGACTCTTTTTAGAGTTCACTTCCTGGAAAACTCCGGATCAACTTAAATGATTACGTCAGATCTTCTTAGTGATCGCCTACATTTCATGCTAAATCAAAGGAAAAGGCTGAAATTCTTTGGGATGAATGGGTTAGAT